>SLIO01000214.1 GCA_007135635.1 Methylomicrobium sp.
CGGCGAATTCGTCGACCGCCTTGCGCGCATCGTCCCGCACATTGCTGGGCTCGAGCACCAGATCGCGGATCAATGAAGTCAAATCGTCGATTTTCTTCAGACCCAAAGCCCTCGCCAATAGCGCCGGCGCATTCGGGTTATCCATGTGCAGCAAGCGCCGGTAGCATTCCTGATATTCGGAAAAACGGTCGTCGCAAGCGGTGATCATAGAATCCTGGCGTAAAAACTGTTTCAATGCACGCGGATCGCCGTCGCCGAAGGCATCGAGCAATTCTTTCAAGGTCACATTGCGGCGTGCGACTAGATAAACCCGCTTTAGGTCGCCCAGGGCATTACCGGCATGCGACATCCAAAACAAGGCCGCGAGCGTTATTTGCGAACCGTCGTCGGCCTGATAAAAAGCCCGAAGTCCGGTCACGACCGCGCCTTCGCGCTTGCTCAATATCCGGGTTCGTCCGCCGTCGTGAGCGCTGCCGAAACTGCCGCGAATATAGCTCATCAAGCTTCGGTCGCTACGATCGCCCTGAGCCGCCGCAACATTGAACGTCGCCTTGCCGGCGGACAGCAACAAGGCCATCAAGCCGTCCACTAAAGTCGACTTTCCGGCGCCGTTATCGCCGGTGATCAAGGTGCCGTCCGGATCGATTCGGGCCGTATGCAATCCGTGGAACGAGCCCCAGTTGTAGACCGACAATTCTCGCAGCCGGATCGAACCGCAGGCAAACAAATCGCGGACTTGCGCCCTTTGCCCATGTGTTTGTCGATCAGTCATCGGATGCCTCCTGCTCCATACTCAGCCCGGCCCCGGCCGCCAGTTTCAGGTATTCCTCCAGCATTTGCTCGAGAAAAGCCGCATTGACCACATAACGGATCACTGGCGTAATTTCAAAACGCTCTTCTTCACCGCGCACCGCCGCCAAAATTTTCCGGTCTTTCATGTTTTTCAAGGCACCGCTCAACTGCCGTCGGTCGCTACGACTGCTGTTGGTCAGCGGCAAAAACGGCCGCAAGGCAACATCGATTCGGTCGATATCTATAATGACGCGCTGTTCGCCGGCGTTTTGCCGATCTTGGTAATGCTTGCGCAAAACCAATAGCAATAAAGTGTCGTACAGAGTCAAGGTTCTCCGAACGATCAAACTGCTGACTTCGTCGTCCTCATCGAGATCTTCCGCTTCTTGCTGCAACAGAATAGCCAGTCCCGCTTGTTCGTCCAGCAATAGGCGCAGATACATAACGGCCAGATGCGCTTCGATTGGCCCGCGGTAGCGGCACAAGGCCTCGAACTGCAGTCGTTTGCCGTCGGCCATAATCACGCCGTGGCGCAGCAACCCGACCAGCGCACGGCGCGCCTCGGGCGGCAATCGGCCGGAATCGGCTTCGGTCTCGCCGCCGGTTTCGGAGGTTTCGTCGAGAACGAAGGACTCATCCGTTTGCCGCGCGACAGAAACCTCGGACGGCTCGATTCGGCCGCGCAGCATATCGAACAAATCGGGTTGCTCGGCAGACTGACCCCTAAGCAATTTATCGAAAAGACTCACAAAATCAACTCCTCAAGTTGTTCGGGAAATTGCTCGGCGCTGAGCAAATAATGCGGAATGTCGGCTTTAAGACGTTGCCCGTTTCTATCCTTGATTTCCACTGTTTCCCTGCCCTGCAATTCGGTCGCGCCGACCGCGCGCGCGACCCTGAGAAATGCGATCAATTCTTCCAGGCCGGCCTGAATCGGCTGGCGTGCGATCAGACCGGCGATACTGAGCGGAATTCGGCTGGCCCGCAAGGTGGTGCGCAACTTTTCCGCGACAGCCAACACCTGTACCGCATGTAATTGCCGCAGCATCGTATCGCTGGGCGTGCCGGTATTGATGTGTTCTTGCACATCGCGCGTATCAAGCTGTTCCTCGGGCATTTTCAGAGACCAACTGTCCGGGGATTGTATTTTGACATGGCCGCTGTCGAGTCTGAGATTTGTTTCGTGGCGCATGGAAATATCGGCTTCCTTAAACCCGACCGCCAAGCGTTCCAATTTGGCGAGCAATCGGTCCACGGCCCGCATTTCACCGGCCGCTCCGCTTTCGACGAACTGCCGCAGATTTTCCTCGGTACGGCGCCGCACTTGGAATACCCGTCCGCTTTCGCGGCTCAATTCGCGCATCAGTTTGCCGAGAAAGCGAGCCTGTTGCTCGCTGAGATTGTTCGCGGCCGGGCGGCTCAAAATCGCTTTCAATTGTTCGCGCAATTCGGTACTGCGATTCTGATCGCACAACAAATGAAAGAAACCGTCGAAAGCCCGGCCTGCATCGCTCGCGGCTAACAATTGCTCCTGCTCCAATAGATTCAGAATCACGTCGCCACGACTGCCTCCTGATTCGATCATTTGCACGCGTAGAGTTTGGTCGATTTGCCGAATCTCGTCTTCGACACGGCGAAAATCGCCGGTCAACACCGCCGCCAATTGATAAATCTCGATAATCCGTTCGCGCTGTTCGGCATCCGACAACTCATGCACAATACCGGCCTCCAGGTCCGCCAATTCCCGCTGAATTTCGGCCTTGCGCGATTCCAGCAATTGTATGCGCTCGGTCGGATCGGGACTGATCGCGGACGATAGATCCCTTACCGCATCCTGGACGATCCGCAAATGCGAAGCGGTGGCGTTGGTTTCGCGCTGATCCAATTGCCGGCAGAAACGAAGCGCCACCTCGCAGGCATCGGTTTTGCTCAATTGATCGTCCAGTTCGCGCAGCCAACCGGCTTGAATCCATTGACGCAAATAGGTCGCGGCATTGACCTCGATTTCGATAATGCCCTGTTCGCGCCAATGCTCCAGTTCGGTATCGAGCGCCATCTTGGCGCGGCCGAAGGCGATTTCGTCGGCGTCTTCGAACAAATCGGCCACGAAGGCCAGTATCAACGGCGCATTGTCCGAGCGCAACAAACGCCAGGCGGCATGCTCTTTGTGCAAACGGCGAAATCGGGCGTTTAGTTCGTGGAAACTCATGAATTAGTTTTAAGGATCGGAATAAAGATTAACTGCAGATTATATCGTGTATCGACACAATAAATCGCCTTGATAATGACAATCTATTTTTCATTGCATTAAAACGGCGTTACACTGTCAATGAGCCGAGGAGGAAGATAGGATCATTGGATTCTCTTCCTAATCGACCATCATTTATGTCAGTAGACGAGGCTCCAAAATGGCAAACGAAGGTTATCACGAAGCAATAGAAGAACTCTCCGATGCAACGCGCGATATGCATCGGGCCATTACCTCTTTAATGGAGGAACTGGAGGCGGTCGACTGGTATAACCAACGGGTCGATGCTTGCAAGGATAAAGACCTCAAAGCGATACTCGCGCATAACCGCGATGAGGAGAAGGAACACGCAGCGATGCTGTTGGAATGGATACGCCGACAAGACCCGAAATTCGACGACGAATTGCGCGATTATTTATTTACCGATAAACCGATCGCTCATTGATCAACCAAGCGGAGAATCAAAATGACTTCAAACGTTCCCAATGTAATTTTCAAAACCCGCGTACGAGACGAAAGCATCGGCGGCGACAACCCTTTCCGATGGCAAGATGTTAGTAGCGACGACATTTTTAAAGGCAAAAAAATCGTGCTGTTCTCTCTACCGGGAGCCTTTACGCCGACATGTTCGAGCACACATTTACCCGGTTACGAAGCAAAATACCAAGACATCATCGATCAAGGAGTCGATGATGTCTATTGTTTAAGTGTCAACGATGCCTTTACGATGTTTCAGTGGAGTAAAAATCTAGGCATCGAGCATGTCAAAATGCTGCCCGACGGCAATGGCGACTTTACCCGTCTGATGGGCATGTTGGTCAAAAAGGAAAATCTCGGTTTCGGCTATCGCTCTTGGCGTTATTCGATGCTGGTCGAGGACGGTAAGATCGTCAAACTGTTCAGCGAACCCGGCTTTTCGGACAACTGCCCGGATGATCCGTTCACGGTTAGCGGCGTGGACACGATGCTCGATTATTTGAAACAGTAATTTAATTAATACTTCCGCTGGGCGCCAATCGATCCACCCAGCGTGCCGCTGTTATCCATCTTTCGAAGAGAATGTAAATGACTGATTACGATGTCGAGCTGTTTGTCATCGGCGCTGGCTCAGGGGGTGTTCGAGCCGCGCGAACGGCCGCCAGTCTGGGTGTCCGCGTCGCCATCGCCGAAAACCACCATCTTGGCGGTACCTGCGTCAATGTCGGGTGCGTGCCCAAGAAGTTGTTCGTCTATGCCTCGCATTTTCGCGAGGATTTTGAAGCGGCCAAAGGTTTTGGCTGGTCGCTAAGCGAACCCGGCTTCGACTGGCCTCGTTTGTTGTCGCAAAAAGACCGCGAACTAAAACGATTGCATGGCATATACGGCAGTTTGCTCGACAATTCCGGCGCAATGCTGATCGAAGGCCAAGCGACATTGCTTGACGCTCATACCGTACAAGTCGGCGAAACTCGATACCGCAGCGAACGCATTCTAATCGCGACCGGCGGCAAGCCATTTATTCCCGATTTTCCAGGCAACGAACATGTCGTCAATTCCGATGACA
>SLIO01000344.1 GCA_007135635.1 Methylomicrobium sp.
CTGAATAAAAACGCTGCGAAAAAACAAGCAATACGGATAATCCGTAAACTTCGCCCGCTTCGATCGGCAATCCAGCCCCAAAGATTGGGCGCTATAATTTTCGTACCAACCAGCAACGCCGAAAGTTCGCCGATTTCAATCGCATTGAAACCGGCATTTTCCAAATACAGGCTCCAGTAAGGTAAAAAACCTCCGAGGGTGGCAAAATAACAAAAATAAAACCCCGACAGTCGCCAATAAGGTACGGTCATACCGCAGCTTATCTAAGAATCGGCAAGCCGGAATTGACTTCGCTATTTTGGCCGCGATGCCGTAATAGATGGTCCATCAGCACGAGCGCCGTCATCGCCTCGGCGATCGGCGTCGCCCGAATACCGACGCAGGGATCGTGACGGCCTTTGGTAACTACGTCAATCGATTCACCGTTGACATTGATGCTTCTACCGGGCAGCCTCAAACTCGACGTCGGCTTAAGCGCGATGCTGGCACGAATGTTTTGCCCGGTACTGATACCGCCCAAAACACCGCCGGCATGATTACTTAAGAAGCCTTCCGGCGTAATCTCATCACGAAACATAGTGCCCTTGGTATCGATACAAGCGAAACCGTCGCCGATTTCGACACCCTTAACCGCGTTGATGCTCATCAAAGCATAAGCCAGCTCGGCATCGAGCCGGTCGAAAATCGGCTCACCCAAACCGGGCGGTACATTCGACGCAATCACTTCAATTCTAGCGCCGATCGATTCACCCTCCTTACGCAGCGCATCCATATAATTTTCCATCTCCGCGATTTTATCGCTATCGGGACAGAAAAAAGGATTTGTTTCGACAACGGACCAATCAAATTTTTCGATCTTGATTGGACCTAATTGCGACAAATAGCCCCGAATTTCAAGACCGGCCGACTCTTTCAAATATTTTTTCGCAATTGCTCCTGCAGCCACACGCATCGCCGTCTCACGTGCCGATGAACGCCCGCCGCCTCGGTAATCGCGAAAACCGTATTTATGCTGATAGCTGTAATCGGCATGACCGGGCCTGAAACTTTCGGCGATTTTCGAATAATCCTTCGAGCGCTGATCGGTATTTTCAATCAGTAAACCAATCGGCGTGCCGGTCGTCTTGCCATCGAACACGCCGGACAAAATCCTGACCTGATCGGCTTCACGGCGCTGCGTGGTATGCCTTGAAGTGCCCGGTTTGCGGCGGTCGAGATCGTTTTGAATATCGTCTTCGGACAGTTCCATTCCCGGCGGGCAACCATCGACAATACAACCTAATGCGGGTCCGTGACTTTCGCCGAACGAAGTCACCGTGAATAACTTTCCTATGGTGTTTCCGGACATATTAATTTAATGCTTCAATGAATAGAGAATGAAATTGATCAACTTGTTCAGCGGTTAACAAAAACACGCCATCGCCCCCCCGCTGAAAATCCAACCAATAAAAAGGGATGTCGGGAAATCGGTTCTGCAGCGTCTCGGCGCTACTGCCGACTTCGACGATCAAAATGCCTTGTTTCGATAAATAAGTCTTGGCATTCGCCAAAATTCTCAAAACGACATCCAAACCGGACTCACCGCCTTTAAAACCCATGGCCGGTTCTGCATGATATTCGGGAGGAAGATTTTGCCACTCTTCAAGTGCGACATAAGGAGGATTAGTGACAATGATATCGTAACGTTCAGGTGGCAAATGCGAAAACAAATCAGACTGAAAAAGTGTTACTTGCTCGAACTTATCATGCTTTTCAACATTAATTGCGGCCACAGCCAACGCATCTTCGGACAAATCAACCGCATCAACCGCAACATCCGGAAACGCATAAGCGCAAGCGATCGCAATACAGCCGCTACCGGTACACAGATCCAGTATTCGGCTGACCGAATCGGGATCGATCCACGGGTTGAATTGATCTTCGATTAGTTCGGCGATCGGCGAACGCGGTATCAGTACGCGCTCATCGACATAAAACGGCAAACCGGCAAAAATTGCTTCATGCGTCAAATAGGCCGAGGGCTTGCGCTCATTAATCCGCCTTGCAAACATAGCAAGAATCGCCTCGCGTTCCGCTAAGGTCAAAACGCTATCCAGATAAACCGGCGATAATTCATAGGGAAGATGAAGGGTATGTAAAACAATAGCCGCCGCTTCATCGATCGCCGACACCGTGCCATGCCCGAAAAAAACGCCGGTTTCACGAAACTGACTGGCGCCGAAGCGAATATAATCGCGAATGGTCGTTAAGGTGGCGGATATATCGGAAAAATTGTCTGACATGGTTAATAACGGAAATCTCGACTCAACGGGCAATTTTAAACTAAACTCTTTCCGCTTGCCTGAATATTAAACAGAACATGAGTACATCACCGGACACGTCCGCCATAGCTTCGAGCCTTGCCAAAAATCAACTGTACCTCGATTGTTATAAGTCGATGCAGAAGGAAAAACTGCAACTGCCGACGATACCCGATGTCGCCTTCAAAATTCGACGCGCGATCAACGACCAGACGGCCAATAACGCCAAAATCGCCCGAGTCGTTCAGATCGACCCGGCCATTACCGCCCGTTTGATCAGAATTGCCAATAGCCCGCTTTACCGGGGCCGAAGAAAAATTGAAAGCTGCCCGGAAGCCTTAACCCGCGTCGGTTTAAAAGCTGCTCAGGACATCATCACCGCATTCGCGATGAAAGCGGTTTTTCAAGCCAAAACACCGGTGATTCGCAAAAAAATGACCGACCTCTGGACCCATAGCAGCTATGTTGCCGCAATCTGTGCCGTACTGGCCCACAAAACACCCGGCTTCGACCCGGACAAAGCGATGCTGGCAGGCCTCATCCACGACATCGGCGTCGTCCCGATATTGACGCATGCCGACAAACGCCCGGAAATTATCGATAACCCGAAAGATCTAGTTGAAACCGTACGAAAGCTGCGTGTCGACATCGGCCTACAAATTCTGCGTAAATGGGATTTTCCTCAAGACTTCGAAGACGTCATCATCAACGCCGAAAACTGGTATCGCGACAATGACGGCCCGCCTGATTATGCCGACATCGTAATGATCTCACAATTGCATAGTTTTATCGGCAAGATCGATATCAAAAAAATGCCGAAATTCGACGAATTACCGGCTTATAAAAAACTTGCCTTGGGCGGACTGAACATAGATGCCAGCATCGGAATCTTGGACATGGCCAAAGAAGAAATCGAACAGATTCGACTTATGTTAAATTGACGCTCCGAATCAATAGCGTCTAATCAACATCAATAATGTCAATGAAGCAAACAACGTTCCGCAATAAAACGTAAACTCCGCTCCAAAACGGTCCCACAACCAACCGGCCAATACGCTGGCTAACAGCATAAAGATACCGCTGACAAAATTAAAAAAACCGTAGGCAGTGCCTTTCCAGTGAACCGGCGTGGTGTCGGCTATCATCGCCGCCAAAATACCCTGACTAAAACCCATATGAAACCCCCACAAGGCCAAACCCGCAAACAACATAGACAAAGACTCGGTAGTTGCCAGAAGCAAATCGGCCAGAATCAGAAACACCATAGCCAGAGCCAACAGGCTTCTTTTTTCGATACGGTCGGACAATATTCCGGCGGGATAAGCCGACAGCGCATAAGCCAAGCTCATCAACACCATCGACATTGGTATCCAAGTCACTCCCAAACCCATCTGTGCGGCACGCATTACCAAGAAGGCTTCACTAAAACGAGCCATCGTAAACAATGCGCCTAAAACGACGATCCAACAATAACGCCCTGAAAACTCTTTTAGAATCTTGAAATTCAACGGCGAGCGCATAGACCGATGCTGTAACCGGACCTTCGGCTCTTCGATACCGAACGCAATTAAGAATACCGCCAGCAAAGCCGGAACGACTGCAACCCAGAACACCAACTCGATATTGCCCGGATAAAGAAACAATAGCAACACCGCCAGCAACGGCCCCAAAAAAGCGCCGGCAGCATCCATCGATTGCCTCAAGCCGAAACACGCGCCTCGGATTTCCGGGGGCGATACATCGGCAATTAATGCGTCACGCGGCGCACCGCGTATACCTTTACCGATCCTGTCGAGAAAGCGTGCGGTAAACACCATTTCGACGTTACCGGCCATCGGAAACAAAGGCTTCGATAATGCCGCCATACCGTAGCCGATAAAAATAAGGTATTTTCGTTTGCCGAAAAAATCGCTGATCGTTCCGGCAAATACTCTAACCAATAGAGCCGTCGACTCGGCAATGCCTTCAATGAGTCCGATCGTCAACGCCGATGCGCCGAATTTCGTGACTAAAAACACCGGCAGCAGGCTGTGTACCAATTCCGACGATAAATCCATGAACAGGCTGACAAAACCGAGCATCCAAATCGTTTTGGGTATGGGTATTTTATTAACATTCACAATATCTCCTTTGGGAGGATGTATTATCCTAAAAAGAGCAGTTGAGAGCCTCAAACTACCGTTCGCCCTGAGCCCTTCGGCTACGCTCAGGAGAGCCCTGTCGAAGGGTGAACGGTAGTTTGAGGCTTCA
>SLIO01000378.1 GCA_007135635.1 Methylomicrobium sp.
AAAAATTAGATAAGGAATGCAAAACTGCGAACTTTCACAGTAAAAAATGATTCGCTTATTCAGCTTGAAGCATTTGTGTGAATACGATGTCACCATCGATATCTTTTAAATTGACCGTTAGGGTTCGGCCTTTTTTGTCGATATTGACCTCGCCGAAAAATTGCAACCCGGCATACGGCGATAAATTGACATGGCCGGCCGGCGGTGCTTTGGTGAAAACAATCTGTGGACCAAACGTGGCGTCGGCGGTATTGGGGCCGAACGTTCCGGCATTCAGCGGACCGGCGACGAATTCCCAAAACGGTAAAAAATCTTTTGTGGAGGCTCGCTTCGGATCGTAGAAATGAGCCGCGGCATAATGCACGTCGGCAGTTAACCAGACGATATTGGCGATGCGTTCGCGTTTAATGAAACTCAGTAAACGCGCGATCTCCAGTTCTCGTCCGGCTGGCGGACCGTCATCACCGTTCGCGATCGCCTCCCAGCGGGGATTGCCTTCCTCATCAACCCCATCTTGAATATTCAGGCCAATCGGCATGTCCGCGGCAATTACTTTCCAGACTGCCGACGAATTTTTCAATCCGTTTTGCAGCCAAGCCAATTGCGCTTCGCCCAAAAAAGCGGTTGACTCGTTCTCCCGGCTTTGCAGGTTTGCCGAATTCGGTCCCCGGTAGCTGCGCATATCAAGCACGAACACATCGAGTAAGGGACCGAAAGCGAGTTTCCGGTAGATTCGTTCGGATTCTTCGGGGCCGTGGGGACGCAACGGTGCATAGTCGAAAAACGCTTGCGTTGCTCTAGCTATCAGCAGCGGCACGTGTTTGACCGAATAGCGAACGTCATCGTCAAGCGTCTTGGCGTCGGACCAATTATTGACGACTTCATGATCGTCCCACTGCCAGATTTGCGGCACTTCGGCATTGAACCGGCGCAAATTTTCATCCAATAAATTGTATCGATAGCGGCCGCGAAATTCGTCGAGCGTTTCGGCCACCTTGGCGACCTCGGGCGTTACCCGGTTCGTCCAGACGCGCCCGTCTTCGGCAATTTGCTGCGCCGGGATCGGGCTATCGGAATACACCGTATCGCCGCTATGAATAAAAAAAAGCGGCTGGGTCCGGCGCATCGTTTCATATATTTTCATGCCGCCGAATTCCGGATTAATGCCCCAACCTTGTCCCGCGGTATCGCCGCCCCATACGAAGCGGATGCTTTCTTCATCACCCGGCGTTCGGAACCGGCCGGTCACCGGATCGCTTTTGTTGCGCGCATGGGTCAAATCCTCGAACCAGACCTTGACGAAGACATCGCGTCCCGCCGGCAGCCCAGTCAAATCCAGCCGCGCGGCAAAATCGGCCGACTCAAACGCATAAGGGCCGCGCACCCGTAGCGCCTCGGTAAACTTCTCATCGAACGCATAATCGATCATCATGCGCGCCGGCCGGTCGGTTCGGCTCCAAACGATCATTCTTCCAGGGCTGGGGTCGCCGAATTGAATGCCTTGTTCAATGAGCGGTTTATCGCTTGCATTCACATTGCCTGTTATCGACAATACGATCGCTAATACCGAGCACCTGAGTAATCGGGCAAGTCCGAAAAATGCGAAGAAAACGTCCGGTTGATTGTTCACAATTGATCTCCGAATCGGAAAGACGAGTGTTTATTCTGACACATATATAACTGCAGCCGAGGTCGGGTTAGGCGGCAGCCGCATAAGCGCCAACTTAGTGCCTACTCTATGGTGCGTTTATGGCTTTATTCGTCATATCGGTATGGGTTGTCGATATCCATGTTGCATGGATGTGGTGCTAAGCATTGCCATCCTTGGCCCTGGATTCCGCCAATCCCTGGCGGAATGACGCGTTCCTTCCTTAAGTTGGCGCTTATGGGCGACAGCCGTAACCCGATATGTCGTCGGATTTCCCTGTCAGCTAACGCTAACCCGATCTATATGACTTCGATTGTGAAAATAATCAAACACCTATTGCACGACGACGACCAACGCTGATCAAGCCAACCAGCGCCGAACCCAACAACCAAACTGCAGCGGGTACGGGTACCGCTGCCACATGAGCATAAGAATTAGCGGAGAAAAGAATAGTGTCGCCATCGTTCACCAGAAAAGCTAATCCAAGCGTTTTACTTTTACTTTCTTGATCAGCAAAACCAAACGACTCTAACTCTAAGAAAGAACTTGCGGTCATGCTCTCCAGACCATTCTGAGAAAAGATATCGGCCCAGAAGTTTACCCCTGCAAAAGCGTAATCGCCCGATTGACCGTCTATGACCGCGCTTATGTCATAGTCTGCTGTGAATAATAATAATCCGGAACCGCTGATTTCAATAGTCGCGTGTCGATCAACAGAAGCAAAGCCATAGCCATAAGAAGTTTGAGTGGAAGCCATCATTTGTGATCCGTCTGCCTGTGCATTCGACCCTCCTAGCGAGACACTGATAGAGCTTGTCCAATCATTTTCAAAATCATATTGCCAATTATGGAAGGCATCAACCTCTACATCTACCTCTGTGTATTTGTCCGACAAGCTAAAATTTGGTTTACCTGAGCCCAGATCAATCGCGGTAATTTTAAAGGTACTCCAATCTAAGTATGCCGACGCGGCCGATGCGCTCAAAGCCACGCCTGTATTTAAAAATAACACTAATCCGCCGACTGCGGACAAAACTGATTTCTGTAGAGAAATAGTCATTGTAATACTCCAAAAATTAAACAGAAAATTAAAGATAGGGGTTTGCTTTACTACATATAACAATATCAAGTAGGCTGGAAACTTCAGCCGAATAGATCGGGTTAAGCGGCAGCAACCCGACATATCGTTGGTTTACCTGTCGGGTTACGCTAACGCTAGTCCGACCTACGTGACTAAGATTCATAGCCTCATTGATAGTTATTTTTCAGCTCCATGCCTGGGTTGGTTTATCGCCCGAAACCGGCGCCTTTGACGATATCCACGCGGATTCGCTGGCCGGTGATGCCGAAATCGTCGTCATTGATCAGAATCAATTCCTTTTGGTTGGTCAAGCCCAGTCCTTCCAGCTTTTCGGCGAATTGCGGTTCGGCGCCGTCAAGCGAAGAAGCAATGAAGCGGAGTTTTTTCCGGACCGGTTTAACGCCTATCGACGACAAATCCGGTGTTTGTTCAAGTGTCGGCATGGTCAAGGGATCGTCCCATATCGAGCCTGAAATGTTGGTTGCGCCTTTCAAATCGATTTCATACAACGCTGTCGCTTGATCGGTCCGCTCGATGATCAAAAACTTTTCTTTATCGAGCCACATGATTTCACTGATGCGCAGATCGCGTACCCGGTTGGCATCGGTCACACCGACATTTTGCAAGATACTGACCGGATCGAGCTGATAGACCCACTCGCCGACGACCTCGATCTTCGAACCTTTAGGATGTGCTTTCAGGCGCGCTTTATAGAGGCGAATGTTCGGTGTATCACGTACTGATGTATTCGGGTTGTCGAGCGGACTTTGCACGATGAAATACAGAAACCTGAAATCCGGCGAGACCGCCATCGATTCGATGCCGCGATTGATGCGGCGCTTGGCCAACAACTCCGGCAACGAGCCTTCAACCGGATAACCGGCCGGAGCGCCTTCAACCGGATGTGTGTACTCGTTCTCGGTACCGGTCGGCACGAAACGTTTCAGTATGCGTCCGTCCGAGGCGACTTCGACAAAACCGGTAGCGTTCTCTTCGCCGATGAAAAACCGGCCGCCGAAATGCGGCAAGCGAACCAAGCCTTCGGCATCGATCGCGCCTGCATCTTGATCGAGCACATTACCAGCACCGTCGCGCGGTATCTCGGTCGTGCCGGTGATTTGCGGGTTCAGCAAACCGCTGATAGGCGTGCCATCAATATTGCGTAATGGAATGACTTTAAGCACTTTCAACAATCCGCTTTTTTCCATGCGTAGTTGATAGATACTGGGGGCGTAATCCGGACGTGGGTAGATACGCCCGATGCCGGCAGCGACTCCCCGCTGCGGATCGGCTGGACATGCAACTGCTGCGGTCAATCCCAATACCGAAGGTGCGGCATCGCAGGTAAAATTCGGTCCACGGTCCCCGACCGTCCAAATGATGTTGGGTGCATCGCCCGGTCCACGATAACTGCCGCTGCCGGCGCCGCCGAACAACGAAAGCGTGTTTCCACCCGACGGATGGGTGTAGTAACCCAAATCGAGCGACGGATCGTCGATTGCGGGCTCGAAAGAGGCCTTGATTTCAAGGGCCGATACGCCGGCAACCTGAACCAGGAGGCCCGCAACGATTAATGATCGAATCATTTTTTTCATTTTGTCCTCAATTGTTATTGTTGATTTGATCGACCTGACTGCAGTCAAACTCAACCGTTCTATGCAGTCAGTCGGATTTATTTCCTATTACTGCAACAGGTTTGATTTTCTTATGTAAGAGCGAAAGTGTTTATACCAAAGGCGATAATCCGCCTGTGTTACGCAGCCGTAGTTGTTGTCGATGCTAACGCAAGGAGAGTCTGCTCTC
>SLIO01000429.1 GCA_007135635.1 Methylomicrobium sp.
ACAGGCTTTACCGCTTTTTGCCAAAGCTACGGAACGAATTATTGCCGCCGGCGGTAAGGGCGTTTTTCTCGACGCGGTCGTTTCGAAAGAAATGGAAGGCAGAATGCCTTATGCCGCTTGTATCGAACCTTCCGGCGCCGTGCAATGGTCGCAGCCTCGATGTGCGGCTTCCCCTACCGGCGAATGCCGAATGAGTAATAGCGAATTAGGCAACGCGCCTTTGAAAATGCAGGCCTTTGCGATCAAACATTTCAAAATTGCCCCCTATTTTAGCGGTCAAGAAGCGCTTCCCGATTTCTTGCTGTACGGCTTGGAGGCCGCTTTCGCAGTACCCGAACATGGTTTGGTAGCAAGCGACCGCTTGGTCTCTAAAAATAACAGCCCCATCTCACGATGGTTGGATTTGAGCCCGGATCATGCCGTCGTTGCACTGACTCGATTTATTCTTCCGCAAAACACCGGCGATGATTATTTGCACGGACGCGATGATGAACTATGCGACGGTCGTCGTCCATGCCGCCGAATACGGTTGAGCAAGCCGCAGTTCGTTGTGTCCGAAGAAGGAAATAGGCCGATGATACCGGTCAGCCGCTTGGCGTCTTGCGATAGCGAAATTGCAGAGCAGACTGCCGAGTTATTGAGGGATAAAGTTGCCGTGTTTCAGTTGACTGCACCCGACGAAGCTACCGACGTGTTGGTCACGCCGATGACGACGGGGTTGTTCGGCCCTCATTTGCCGACTCACGGAGCGCAGTTTTTGGCCGATGCGGTCGAGACGCTATTGAATCAAGATCACCCGAGAGCGCCCGCGTTACCGGTAAAAGCGGCATTGTTTTTGACGGCGGCCATGATCGGCGTCCTATCGGGCGCTTATTTGAAACAGAGCTTGGTTTGGCTTATCGGCGGCTTGTTTATTGCTGCTGTCGGTTCTTTATGCTATTTGAACGACTTAGTTCAACTTTGGCCGGTAACAACAAGTATGATCGTTTTTATCGCAGGTGTCGGCCAAACGATAGGGATGCATTTGATCATCGGTTCGCGGGAAGGCAAGCTGATTATCAATTATATGCCGAGGCAAATTCATAATTTATTGATAAGCTTGAAACCCAACGAGACCTTCCAAAACCGGCGCCGATTCGCGCTGGTATTGATGAGCGATTTGGCCGGGTATACGACCGTGACCGGCTATATAAAAGATCCGGCCGAAGTGTTGAATCTAATGAACGATTATTTGAGTGAAACCTCATTGATTCTTCAGGATAAATATAATGGCTGGTTGGAGGATTATGTCGGCGATATGGTTTGTTATTATTGGCCCTATCAATGTAATGAAGGGGAAAATATAGCGGCATGCGCCAATGCATTGCAGGCGGCGTTGGAATTGGTCACATTGCAAAAACGTTTTTTTGCGACGCTCGAAGAGCGCTATGATCGAAAAATTGAAGCTGATGTGCTCAAACGGATTCATGCGATTATCGACGCCGGTGTCGGCTTGACTGCGGGCTCGGTGGTGATGGGCGATCTGGGGCCGAAAAAAGGCGTCAGAAAATTCGGCATTTTGGGCGATCCAATGAATCTGGCCGCACGAGTGGAAAGCCTGACCCGCTTGTTCAATACCGAGATCATCGTCACCGAAGACTTTATCGGCGCGGCGCGGCAATTGAATTATCCGGTTCGGCGCTTAGGGCGCCTGCAAGTCAAGGGCAGGAACGAACCGGCAACCTTATATGCCGTGGGCCATGCCGGCGACTCGCGTTTTTTGCCGGATGCGATTGCCGCTTGGGAAAACTGGTTGGCAGGCATCGAAACGCACAGTTCGGCGACATCGGAATGCCCCGAAGTTTACCGAAAGGACCGAAGCACAATAACGAAATGGCTGGAAAGACGCTTATTGGGCGCCGACGGCGTCTGGCATTTGGACGAAAAATGATTCCGGCGCATTCCCCGACTCATTGACATCAAACACATACCGAACCATGGATCGAGATCCTAAAGAATCAGCCGTCAACCGAACTAAAGAGTCGGATGAAACCATCATTCAACAAAAGCCGCGCCGAGAAACGGGCAATTCGGATTTATATTCGGCTCGAACGCAGCACGAACTCTTCGGAACGACCGGCGGAATCGGTAAAACAGCGACCGGTTTTGACGATAGCAGTCCTTATGCCGACGGCTCAGTGACTACGGGTTCGGGCTCGGTATTGAAAAATCGCTATGACCTTTTGGAGAAAATCGGAACGGGGGGCATGGGCAGCGTTTATAAAGCCTTGGACCGGCGCGATATCGAAGCCGGCAATTCAGCCTTTATTGCGGTCAAGGTGCTGAATGACGAGTTCAGGGCCAATCCCGAACTATTGAAGGCCATGCATAGCGAAGCCAGAAAAACCCAATCGCTGGCGCATCCGAATATTTTGACCGTTTACGATTTCGACAGAGACGGTCCGATCGTATTCATGACGATGGAATATCTGGAAGGCGTTACGCTGGACAAAATCGTCAAAAACCATCCGGCGGGACTCGAACATTCCGAAGCATTGGCGATTATTAAGCAAATTTGCGCTGCGTTGAGCCATGCGCATGCAAAAGGGATTATCCATTCGGATTTTAAGCCCTCCAACGTATTCATCGATATTCATAATCGAGTCAAGATATTGGATTTCGGTATCGCACGGCTACAGAATTTTTCCCGGGTGGGAAGTTTCGATGCCGGCGTGCTTGGCGGCATGACGCCGGCTTATGCAACGCTGGAAATGTTGCATGGGGAAAAGCCGGACCCTCGGGACGATATTTATGCGTTGGCTTGCGTGGCTTATGAATTGTTTGCCGGCTTTCATCCGTTCAACCGGCAGCGTGCCGACGATTGTTTGCAAAAAAAGGTCCGCCCCAAAGCGATACGATCGCTCAATGCCCGGCAATGGAATGCATTGAAGAAGGGGCTGCAGTTCAAGCGCGAAGATCGTATCGATAGTGTTGAAGCGTTGCTAAAAGGTTTGGCGTCCCGGAACAAGTCTTATAAGGCTATTTATTATGCCTTGCCGGTGGCGATATTGCTGGGTGCGGCGGTAGTGATTCAACCCTTTTGGGAGCGGTTTTCGATTGAAAAACCGGAAAACGATTCGCCAACTGAACGGCCGATCGATAAAACTGCTGCGCAACGTGACGTAGAGAAGTCGGTCGCCGATGAGCAAACTGCTGAAGTTCCAACGCCGCCAAGTGGCCAAATCGAACAAAACTCCTTACCCGATCATGTCTTTACTGTTTCGATCAACAAAACCGACTTTAAAATCGGAGAAAGTTTGGTTGTCGAATTTCAGGTCGAGCAAGCCCTGTATGTCTACATTGCCGTAATCGATGCGGCGGGTGCCGTGGGTTGGGTATATCCCAATCCCTATCAGGAAAATAATTATAGTCTTCCCGGCAAGCGCTACCGAATACCACCGGAAGAGGCCGATTTTACGATCGATATCGGAGAGCCGAAAGGCACCGATCAAGTGATTGCGATAGCAAGCCCCGATGCTCTGCCGATCAATGCCATCAATGTTTTTAATCCGGAAAAACTCAAAGAAACCTCCCGGGTCGTCATCAAAACTTTGGAATTTACCATTCGTTGAGCGTATTAATCGTCATCGTTTTCTCGGCTTGCCAGCGCGACCATTATTTCCCGATATTCATCGACTTTCGGCCGATACAGGAACACGGCCAAAACGGATAACACGGCAAAGATATAAAGGGTGTTGTAATCGTCTCCCAATAGGAATATCGCCAAGCCCATCAATGCGACAGTTTCGGCTAGTCCCATCGATACGATCACGGTAAGCAAATAGCGCTGTTTGGCCGGCTTCGGCCCAGGCATGGTTTGATTGAGACGTAATTGAATATGGCGGAGCAGATTGGTCACCGGAAAACCGATAATGGCCAACACATAAAAGAGGGTACGAATCAGGACGCGTTGATCTTCCGGGAGATTAATCCGCCATTGTTCTCCGGCTACATGGCAAAAAATCAAATAGGCCGCTATGGTTGTAAGGGTCAGCCAGGCGACGGTCCAATGAAGTTTGAGATCGTTATTACTGTGTTGTAAAGAATGGTGACTCGACATGAGGCTTCCTGTAAGTTTTTGATAACCATGTAGATTACGAGAAAATTCCGGTTGAGCGGGTAGCTAGGCTACCGAAAAAAGCCATTTTAACTAATTTCTGTGTTCCCGCGTTTTAATCTCAAAATATCTTGGAAATTGTTGGTGATCATTGGTTATAAAGCGCCGGATGTAGGGTGCGCATCGCGCACCTGTGTTGGGACCTGTCGTCGGATTTGGTGCCGTGGAAAGGTGCGCGATGCGCACCCTACGGTGCTCAAAATATTTTGAAAATTGTTGATGATCATAATTTATAAACCTAAAAAGAGCAGTTGAGATCCTCAAACTACCGTTCGCCCTGAGCCCTTCGGCTGCGCTCAGGAGAGCCCTGTCGAAGGGTGAACGGTAGTTTGAGGCTTCACCAGG
>SLIO01000475.1 GCA_007135635.1 Methylomicrobium sp.
ATCTCGCATCAATTAAGTCCCTATAGTCACATGACAATTCATCCCTATCCGCACGAGATGATTCAGCATTATCAACTACCAAACGGCATGAATATTTGTATTCGGCCGATTCGTCCCGAGGATGCTGAAATAGAAAAAGATTTTGTGCGTAAGCTATCGGAGCGCTCGAAATATTTTAGGTTCATGCAAGCGCTGCATGAATTAACACCGGATATGGTGGTGCGTTTTACGCAAATCGACTATGACCGTGAAATGGCGTTTATAGCCGTGACCGAAGAGCAAGACGGAAAGCCCATCGAGTTAGGCGTCGGGCGTTACATGGCTAATCCGGATGGTCATTCGGTTGAATTTGCTGTCGTCGTCGCCGACGATTGTCACGGTATGGGTATCGGCTCCAGAATCATGAAAACGCTGATGCAGGCCGCAAAATATAAGGGGATATCTTTTTTTGAAGGCGAGGTGCTTGCGATTAACAAACCGATGTTGTCCTTGGTTAAAAAACTCGGATTCATGATCGAACCGATTCACGGCGAAAGCGAAGTCGTTAGGGTCGTCAAGGATTTGAGGATGTGATAGGAACGGAGCGGCCGTAAAAATATCCGCAAGCAATTGATAAAATAAATTATTCAACAAGAATTAGCCGAGCAAAGTCTAAGGCTTTCGGCTTAGGATTTCGCGAAAAATAACTTCCTGGAGCCATAAGCTTTGTTGAGGGTTCGGTAACTACCTGACACAGGGGGCAGGACGCCGTGAACCCAGCACCTAAATTATCCAAGACAATTAACCATGGCCAATGGGCTATGGAATTTAGGTGCTCGGTGAATACGTCCTTGTGGGCTTGACGGCGGCGATTGATTGCCAAGGATGGCATGAATGCAGTTTTTGCATTACGCCATGAATGGCGTGCATATTAGGGCACCAACAGTAGGCGCTTTAGGCGATGCAGGGCAGAAAAATGCTCCTGCATTTTCTGCATTCACACCATCCATGTAACTCAGCAATTGCCGAGGAGCAAAAATCTGCAAGCGCCAAGGATGGTGTGAATGCAGATTTTGCAGGAGCAAAAATCTGCCCTCCCGCCGACTCCTGCCAATCGAGCAACCGAACCCTCTAAAAATAGGGACGTTATTTATGACCAAATACTTAGTTGGCTTTTTGTTTTTGCCGCATGATGACTTCTTCAGCCGGATGAGCTAAAAACCAATTGCCTGCAATACGCTCATGTAAAAAGGCCAGTTTTGTTTGGAGTTGATCGAGTATATTGCGCAATTGCAACTGAGTGGTTTGTCGTGTATCGATCGACTGCACAAAGTTTTTAATGTCGGCGATATCTTCTGGCAATTTGTCGTGATTCGGTATCTTGCCGATGGCGTCGGCCATTTCGTAGAGGCAGCAATTAATCGATCGTGGTAACGCGTTATCCAGCAACAGATAGTTTAATACATCGTCGCCTTTAATTCGGCTGCGAACATGGCGACGATACATCAATAACGCATTTAAAGACTGCAAAACATTCATCCACAGCAGGCTTTCATATTGGCGCATTTCATCACTGCGCGATTCCGATAGTAATAAAGAACTCAAGTCCAATATACGGCTTGTCATGTCGGCCCGTTCGATGTTTCTGCCAAGCAAAATGAATTGGTAAGGATAGTCGTGGCTCATATAGCCGGACAGCAGACCAGTAAAACGCTGGCAACCTTCGAGTATCTCGTTCAGAAATAAGACCCTAAGGCGTCTGCTCGAAACCGAATCCAGATGTTTTTTAGTATATAGGTAAAGCTCGTTGACTTGCTCCCAAGCTTCGTCTGGCAATAGCTCGCGCGTCGTCCGAATATTTTCTCGCGCGAAGTTCAGGCACGAAAAAAGGGAGTTTCTGTGACCAGGGTCTGTCAATAGAAAGCGAGTAACATTGCGTTCTTGAGCCAGTTTGTAGTGCTCGTGAAATGCATCCTGACAACCGTTGATATGAATCAATTGTTGCCACCCCATCTCGACCCCCCTGGGCAGGTCCATTAGTAAATTCATGTGCACGCTAACCAGACGAGCAATATTCTCGGTGCGTTCCAGATAGCGGGCGAGCCAATAGAGGCGTTCGGCGGAGCGAGACAGCATTAATCGTTCTCCCGGTTAATAATCCATGTATCCTTGCTGCCGCCGCCTTGAGAAGAGTTGACGACCAGCGAGCCTTTTTTGAGCGCGACGCGGGTGAGTCCTCCTGCGGTCACAAAGGTTTTTTCGCCTTGCAGTATAAACGGGCGTAAATCGATATGGCGAGGCTCTAAAATATCCTTACATAACGTCGGCGAAGTCGAAATAGATATCGTGGGTTGGGCAATATAATTGCGTGGGTTTTTGATTATGACTTTTCTAAAGGCCTCGACTTCCTTTGCGGTTGAATGAGGTCCAACCAGCATGCCGTAACCACCGGATTCGTTAGCAGGTTTGACAACGAGTTCGGCTAGGTGCGCGAGCACATAATCGAGTTGCTCGCTGTGACTGCATAGATAGGTTTCTACATTGGGCAAAATCGGTTCTTCGTTTAGGTAATAGCGAATCATCTCCGGCACGTAGGCATAGACGACCTTGTCGTCGGCAACGCCGGCTCCGGGCGCATTGGCAAGTGCGACATTACCGGCTTGCCACGCGCGCATCAGGCCGGGCACACCCAATATCGAGTCCTTACGGAACACTTCCGGATCAAGAAAGTCGTCGTCGATGCGCCGGTAAATCACATCGACTTTTTCCGGTCCTTCGATCGTGCGCATATAAACGCAATCGTCATCGTCTACAATCAGATCGCAGCCTTCGACCAGTTGTGCGCCCATTTGCTGGGCCAAATAGGCGTGTTCGAAATAAGCCGAATTATAGATGCCGGGTGTTAATACCGCGATTTGAGGGCGTCCATTTTGATTCGGTGCAATTGACGATAACATTTCGAGCAGTTGTGTCGGATAGTCGTCGATCGGCAGGATATTGATGTCTTGCAGCAGCTCGGGAAAAACCCGCTTAGTGATGACACGGTTTTCTAGCATATAGGAAACACCCGAGGGTACTCTGAGGTTGTCTTCCAAAACATACATCATACCATCTCGGTCGCGCACCAAATCGGTGCCGCAAATATTAGCCCAAACGTCATGCCTAGGCTTCATTCCGATACATTCCTTGCGGAAGTTTTTCGAGCTGTTAATGATGTCGCTGGGAATCAAGCCTTCCTTGATAAAGGACTGCTTGCCATAGACGTCGCTAATAAAGTAATTAAGCGCAGATAAGCGCTGTTTAAGACCTCGTTCGATCATGTGCCATTCTTTCGCGTCGATGATCCTAGGAATGATATCGAAGGGCCAAGCCCTATCGATATTACCTTCGTCGCTATAGACGGTAAAGGTAATCCCCATCTCCATAATTGCCAGTTCGGCGGCAGTTTTGCGTTTATCGATATCATCCTTATTGAGCGTATTCAAGTACTGGCAGAGATTGTAGCTGACCGCACGCGGTTGAAACTCCGACTGCATCAGTTCGTCGTAAGCGTGTTCTGTGTTGTAGTTTTCCCAGATACTAGACATAAAAAATTTGGCTTCTAAAGGTTGCTAAATTATTAAGCATAAAAAGTGCCAGTTGATTAAAGGAAGAGGTGCTTTCTTAGCATTGTTCAGAATTGAGTAGTGATTAAATATTTCACGAATCAAAGATAGGATATGGCCAATAATACACCATTTACACATAAAATTGACTACCTATGCATAATCAGTTGAAGCTGAGCTCATATCAGTTTATACAAGGCTTCTAGGTCCTTCGGTATCTTTAAATTTTTAAGCACTTCCAAAGGGTGTTTTCTATTTTCAACCATTAACGCGAACATAGCCATAAAATTGGTATTGACTTAAATACCTCCTTCGCGCAGCCACCTTTATTGGTAAGCTGACGCTCTCTTTTGTCCGATAGCGACGTTACCTTCATGGATGTAAGTAAGGGGCGTGAGCAGGAGCGGAAGCTAGATTCATCGCTTAGCTTAACGCCTGTTTTCGCGTCTTGCTACCCAACAAATTAACATTGCCATAAAAGCCACAAACATGACCTCGCGAAATATATGTCTGTGTAGTTTTGAGAAATGCGTTTAATTTCCGCGGAGGCAGGAATGCTTTTTTTCAGGAGCAAGCATTGGCCAAATTCTGCAGGCGTCTCATTAAGTAGTTGCGGAATTTGAACTGTGATGGATAGTTGCTGCTTGATTATCCAAAATGATGCACGTCAATTTATTTTGCGTCCAAATTGGTGCATTTGATTTCCGCCCGCTCCCCTTTGATAATCCATCGTTGATTTTCATATGCCGTTCTACTTCACGCACCTTACCTACATGGATATCTACTATACTTTGCGCGGTTATGTTTGAGGATTTTTGACAACACTATTTTGTGGCTCTATGTGAAATTCAGTGGGTAAGCAACAAAAGGACAAGAACGCTGCTCAAAGTCAATCCGTTC
>SLIO01000003.1 GCA_007135635.1 Methylomicrobium sp.
CGAATATGCCGAGCCGATTCATCCGGTTACCGATCTGCCTGAATACCTGAACGATTTTACTTTATGGAATAAAGTTATCGCCGGTTTGATGGCGGTGAGTTTTGGTGTACCGATTTTGCAATTCTTTTTTATGAAAACATTCGGCTCAAGTGCGTGGGGATTTTGATCATGAATAAAATGGTTGTCGCGGCCCTTTCGGGCCTTATCGTTTCGACTGGCGCTCAGGCTGAGCCTGCGTCAAAAGTTTCCTGGACGCCCGAGCAGTTGAATTTTGTTAAAAAAGGTAATGCGAACAAAGGCAAGGAATTATCTGTTACCTGCACCGGTTGCCATGGCGAACAGGGAGTTAGCCAAGTGCCGAACTATCCGTCATTGGCAGGGCAACTGGCGACGTATACTTATAAACAGTTACAGGATTATAAAACCGGTCATCGAAAGCATGAACTGATGGGACCCATGGTTACCGGCTTGAGCGATCAGGATATGGCTGATCTTGCCGTCTGGTTTAGTACGCTGTCGACGCCTAAACCTCAGGGGAGTCGCCAATCGTTGGCTAAAGCCGAAGTCTTGGTCAATAAGGGCGACGGCAAACGGACTTTGCCGCCTTGTTCAGTCTGTCATGGGGCCGAGGGTAAAGGAGAGAGAATGGATATTCCGGCGTTAGCCGGACAACAAGCCGAATATTTCGTGCAGACCCTTGCAGCCTACCAAAAAGACGAACGGCGTAATGATATTTTCGGCCGTATGAGAATTCTCAGCAAGCAATTGACTGCCGAGGAAATCAAGGAACTGGCTCAATATTACCAGGCGAAATAAATATACCCATCGCATATCAAATCCGCCGCTGGGTTAATACGTCCATCTAGGCTCTATACCAGCATCCATGCTGGTCCCTCACCTAGCGTTAGGTGGGGGACCGATCACACCGACACATCCTTAAGCATCGCCGAAATTTGAAGTGCGAAAGGTGTAATTGAATCCGTACCTTATTTGAATTGCGCCAACGCTAAATAGGCTACCGCGATGGCCGGTGCGCAATCGGCGGCAGACATTGGCGAGGAGACCAAGGACTGTTCGAATAAATCATTGAAATCTAGATAAGGGTGTCCTAAATTGACGGCCAATTGTTTGACCAAAAAGCGACCGACACCAGCACCGACAAACGGTTTATCTGAAGGTAAACGAATTCTGGATATTTGTCTTTCGCAGCCCATTTGTATTTTGTGCAATTGTTGGTTGCGCAGATAAAGTGCGAAATGGCGCCAGCACTCCGGTAACTCGTGATCGACTTCATGACCGATCATGCGCGACAAACGCCTGGCGCTGGCCGTAACGGTTTTTTCGCCGCCATCGGCGGTTCCGTTTTGATCATGTGCTTCGTCGAGTTCTCCGGTTACGCGGTAAACATCGGCCATTGTCGCGAAATACTCAGCCATCAAGCCGATTTTGACGCCTTTGAATAATGCTGTTTGCGCGATAGCCATTACCGGCGTGCGCACGACACCCGTATAAATTAATTCTTCTGAAATGAGTCGCTTATAATCGGTAAAACCTTTGGCATTAATTTTACCGTTTGCCATCGCAATGACATCCGTTGTGGTGCTGCCGATATCGATAAATAATCCGCTATCGATGTTGCGTGCGGCAAACGATGCGCTAGCCAACCAATTCGCCGACGCGATGCTTTCGCTATGCTCGGGCAGTACCGAGCCGGCTCGAATAAATCCGGACAAGCCGGCATAAATCCACAGTGGATCGCCTGGAAAGTAAACCGACATGGCTTCGACGATGCGCTGCACGCCTTGTTCTCGACTCTCGAAATGATCGACCAATTCCCCTGTCATCGTAATCGCATGCCGGTAAGGGCCTTCCGGCAGTTCGGCGGTAACCGCTTGTACGGCTTGTTGCAGTTGTTCGATGCCTTGCCATAACGCGCAGGGGCGTTGAACAATTGCCAGTGCTTCGCCCAATTCGTTGATCAGCGCCGCTTTTAAATGTGCGCCGCCGATATCCCAGCCGATAATGTTAGTTTGCATAGGTTTCGTCTCCGTCGATGAGTAGATTAATGCTTCGATTGGTAATGGGATTCACGCTTGGTTGGTTTTGCGGCATTCGCAAAACAAGTGCCGCGACATTGACTCCCAAGGCCTCTCGTATCCCTGCGTAAGACGTCGTCAAACGCGGGTTGATTTCCAATACTGTAATGTATTCAGGTGTTTCGATGATATCGATTCCGGCATAACCTGATAAGCCCGGCAACGCATGGGCGACACGGTCGACCAGGTTTTGATAATTAGCATTCACGCCAGGTTCGTTGACTCGGCAAGCGTTCAACTTAAATCGGCAGTCCTTGATTTCTATTCGTTGGATATTATGGCACAAGAGCCATCCCTTGCCATGGTTGAATAAACAACTCAAACTAGCCGGCGTTCCGTCGATGTAAGGCTGGATAATATAGCTGTCTCCGTCGAGTCGAGGTTTGATCCGCGTCCAATCTTCGATACTGTCGACTCGAAATGTCTGCTCGCACCCCATACCGTCGACCGGTTTGATCACATGCCGGTCGGTCGGATGGAAGCCGTCCGCAATGAATGGTTCGGATGGTACGGTCTCGATCCTGTGTTGTGTCAGATAACGAAATGTGTCTAGCTTATTCGAGGTGATTGCGACGGCTTCGGACGAAGATGACAGTAGTCTTTTTCCAAGGTATTCGATCATGCGCGTTAAATCGAACAAAATATTGTTCATTTCGGGAGCGACCGGCCAAACCGCATCACAATGCTCGACTTGTTTTTGAAATGTTTCGAGCACCGATTGATTCTCATCAATTGTCACGATTTCGTTTGATTCGGCATATTCCGATATTGAGTCGGCAAACCGGATGTCGAGCATTACTATCAACTTGATATCGGCTATTTCCGATAAATCCTGCAATAAAGCCTTCAGCATCAGCAGGCCTTCCGTAGCAAGTGTATCGGGAATGCGTTCGCGGCTAAAGCCGCCGCCGGTGACATATTCAAAAACGAGTATTTTCATTGCGCACAGTATAATACATACCATTTCTTAAAAATGCAGAGGGTTGCTTTCGTAACATGCAAATCATTCCGGTCATCGATCTCAAAGACTATCATGTCGTTCATGCCGTCAAAGGTAATCGGGCCGAATATGCGCCTGTTCGTTCGTCATTATGCAAAGAACCGGACATCGATCGCGTCATCGAAGCTTTTTTGTCGCTATACGATTTTAAGGTGTTTTATATCGCCGATCTGAATGCGATTACCGCCGGCGAATCGGTTCATCAAAGCCTTTTACTCGATGTATTCAGCCGCTATCCGGATAGGCAGTTTTGGGTCGACTCGGGAAATCATGCGGTCCAGCGCTATTACCAAGGTTTTGCGAATTATTTGCCGGTTATCGGCTCCGAGTCGTTGATCGATGACGATGTCGAGCATATCGAGCGATTGCCGGAAGATTTTGTACTATCGCTCGATTATTCGGCAAACGGCCGGCTCGGCTCGTCGTTGGTTTTTGAGAATCCTAAGTTATGGCCGAACGCTATTATTATCATGACGCTAGCGCAAGTCGGTAGTGAACTCGGTCCGGATTTTGCGAAGCTGAACTATTATTGCCGAGAGTTTCCTGAGAAACGGATCATCGCCGCCGGTGGTATTCGGGATATACAAGATTTACTCGAACTACACAAAATCGGCGTTAACGATGTTTTGATAGCCAGCGCCTTACACTCCGGCGCATTGTCGAAGAACGACATTAAACAAATCGCTAACAATGAATTCGAATAAATTGTTTGTTAATTCTGAAGAAGATTCTGTCAATTTGTTCGACACAGGGGTATATCGCATAGGCGCCAACTTAGCACCCACTCTATGGTGCATTTATTGTTTATTGCATTATTCGTCATATCGGCATGGATTGCCGATATTCAAGTTACATGGGTGTGAAGCTACGAATTGCCATCCATGGCACTGGATTCCGCCAATCCCTGGCGGAATGACACGTTATTTTCTTAAGTTGGCGCTTATAGGGGTATATCGCTTCATTCGCTATTTACTGCTCACTGCTTACTGCTAACTATTTACTGTTCACCATCCCTACGCGGCTGCAAAACCAATCGATGTTCGGCTTGTCCGGCCCGAAGCGGTAATGCTAAGCCTTCGACCCAGTATGCTTGTTGGTCGCGGTAATGAGGCGATAAAGGATGATTCGATTGGCCGCCCGGCATGTGTAGAATTCCTTCATCGATATGACGCGGAGAAACCACAAGTCTTTCGCTGGCGCCGAAATCGGGACCGGCCACTCGAACGCAATAAGGGCAACCCGATAACGGGTCCTCCGGCATATCAAGGAAACGTCCGGTCCATGGCAAAACCCTTGAGAATGGATGACGATATTGAGCTCGGTTGATTTCTCCCCAAGTCAGCTCCGACAAATTCGCTTCGGGGTGTAGGTTTTTGAGTCGACTGA
>SLIO01000279.1 GCA_007135635.1 Methylomicrobium sp.
CTATCCAGTCCGTCGCTCGAAAGCGAAATCAGCCCACATCAAAAGACCTTGCTGATTTTTTATATCAGCTCCTACGGTAACACTCGGCGGATGGCTGAAGCTGTCTACAGCGGTGCGATGCAAGTGTCTGATGTCAGAGTCTCGCTATACGATCTCGAAGGGGGCGAAGTCGAGCCGTTCGTCGATCTGATCGAAGAAGCCGACGGTTTGGTTTTCGGCACGCCGACGATCAACGGCGATGCAGTCAAGCCTGTTTGGGATTTATTGTCTTCGCTGACCGTAATCAATATCAAGACCAAGCTTGGCGGCGTGTTCGGCTCCTACGGCTGGACCGGCGAAGGTGTTCCGCTAGTCGAGGACAGAATGCGCGGTTTGAAGATGCGTGTGCCGATTCCGGGCTTACGCGTCAAATTGATCCCGACCGACGAAGAGCTCGAAGCCTGCCGCGAATTCGGTCATCAGATTGCGCAGGAATTGATGGGCCTGAGAACGAGGAAAGTCGTCGACATGGCCGACTTGGTGTGAGCGTCAGGCCAATGCCGAAAATGAATTAAAACCCTTTGGGAGCGACGTCTTTGTCGCGACTGTTCGAAGTCAAAGTAATTCAGCTTCGATACCGCTTTCGGTAGGTGTTCATTCGGGACAGTGTACTTACGGTAAGTCGAGAAATTATTTAACACAACACTCACTACGAGGAGCAACACAATGGCCAAAGCGACCATAACATTCGAAGACATCAACGTAACCGTCACGGTACCGGCAGGAACCCGCGTTATCGAAGTTTCGGAGAAAGTCGGTTCCGGCATCACCTACGGCTGCCGGGAAGGCGATTGCGGTACCTGCATCATGAAGGTGACGAACGGCTGGAATCATTTGACAGAGCCGTCGGTGCTGGAAGACAAAGTGCTGCGCGAAAACATGGCCGGCAAACACAACCGTCTAGCCTGTCAGGCTCAGGCCTTGGGCGGTGACATTTCAGTCAGACCCGTTTAAAATTTCAAGAGGAACTCATCATGGCTTTAGTAACCTTCACGAATCCCGAATATCGCGATAAAACCGTTTACGCCGTGGCCGGCAGCCATACGCAAACCGTATTAAAATTGGCGCTCGAAAACAAGATTCCGATCAATTTCGAATGCGAGGACGGTGAATGCGGCACTTGTTTGGTCAAGGTCAGCAGCATCGACGAAAAGCATCAACGCATGGGCGGGCCTTTGACGGACAAAGAAAAGGCCCTGCTTCTTGAACTCGGCAAAATCACGAAGAATCAAATCGAAACCATGCATGTCGACGATTTTCCGACCGATTGGCGTTTAGCTTGTCAGATGATCGTCAGGGACGAGGATATTCGAGTCCAGTATTGATGTCAGCGGCAAGTTAGCCCTTCGTGCCAGTCGGTACCCGGCTCCTTTCATGACCCGCGAACAGTGCTACCGGTATTTGACCGAACGTTCAATACGTTCGCCGAACGTACACTGGCTGGCACAAATCATCGCCAGTTGGCGTGCGGGAGAGGGCGTTTTACCCGACTTTCTGGGCCTCGAACCGTATCAATTCGATCATTTGTTAAAGCGCTGTTTTCCGGGTGCGGATATCGAAAGACAAGCCCAGTCCGGCAAAAACCTCGATTTCAGCCGAATGCTGGAGCGGGAAGACTTGGAAAAATTATTGTCCAAATTTCGGTCTTCCGCCGTTGCCGAGTCCGAATGGATCGCCGCGATCATTGTCTCGGCTTGTCTCGGTAGCGATCACCTCTGGCAGGATTTGGGACTGTGGTCGCGTAAGGAGCTTTCGGCGCTGTTGGAACATAATTTCCCAGACCTAGCCGCACGTAACACCAAAGACATGAAATGGAAGAAATTTCTCTACAAGCAATTGTGTGAAGCGGAAGGCTTGTATCTGTGCCGCGCGCCGTCTTGCGAAGTATGTGTGGATTACCGGCAGTGTTTCGGGCCGGAGGACGATTAATTTTCTTAAATGGGGAATCGGCTGTGTAGCTGAAAGGTGCGCGATGTGCAGCCTACTGACTATACAAATTTGAGCCGCGCAATAAAACAGGCGGAAAAGGGAAGAGTCAATGTCAAATGTATGGCTTGACCCTGATCTTCATGACCCCGATCTTTCCAAGACTTGATCTCGAAGCTCAAGACGTGCCCTCGAAGCTCGCAGTTATGCAGGCAGGGAGAGACTAGAGCGGTAATTTTATCGTTTTGGTCTTGGCAAGGATTAAAAGGTTAAAATCGTGTGGATTTTCTGGGTAATAAATTTGTTATTGCTTTTTTGCGGAGATTGCATAGCATTTAATTAAAGGTTTTTTAAATGCGATGGTGATTTTTATGTTTAGAACAAACAGTATCTATTCATTAACCGATTTTCAGCGTAACGCGCGTACGCATCTGGATCGGTTAAGAAAATCCGGCCAACCTGAAATTCTGACGGTGAATGGTCAAGCGGAAATTGTCGTGCAAGATGCGGCTGCTTATCAGGCAATGGTGGACAAGCTGGAAGCAATTGAAGGAATTCGCAAAGGATTAGAATCGATGAAGCAAGAAAAAGGCCGGAATATTGAGGCGTTTTTTGAAGAATTTGAACGTAAACATGCGATTGAACGGTGAAACGGTACTCAGTCATTATTCTTCCTGAGGCTGAACAAGACATTGAAGACGCCTATATATCAAGGGAGATTCCCCTCAAAATGCGATGAAGTGTTATCGGGATGTCTACAACAAGATTCAATCACTAACCACGCTCCCATTGCGTTGTCCCTTAGCGCCGGAAAATGATTTTTTCGAAGAAGAACTTCGACATTTGATCATTCAGAACTATCGGATTCTTTACACCATTGCAGAAAATACAGTTTATATACTTCATGCCAGACATGGCAACCAGCTGTGGTTGAAGCCGGAATAAGACTATTTTGGTGACTCTTGGCACCTTATTTAACTTTATTCTGGCCCAATGTTATAAAGTTCATAATATATTGATTACGACAGGCTAATAGGTGACCCTAAGGCCGCATTTTAATCAGATATCTTGCTTTTGTCAGTCGAACGGCCAACAATCGGACATGTCGATATAAGAATTCAAAACCCGAGCCTAATCTTCTTCCCGGTAACCGTTTATGAATCAACCCGCCTATCGTCTAGCCGTTTATGAAGACTTGTTCGATTTGCCAGAGTATGTGATCGGCGAAATTCTGCATGGACAATTGATTACCCAGCCCCGTCCGGCGCCCAAACACGCTCGATCTGCCTCGATTATCGGCGGTGAAGTGATGGGGCCTTTCGATCAAGGCAAAGGCGGTCCGGGTGGCTGGTGGATATTGTTCGAGCCGGAGCTGCATTTGGGGTCTCATATTTTGGTACCCGATCTTCGCCGGCTGGCGTAAAGAGCGAATGCCGCGTTTTCCTGATGAGGCTTATTTCAGTCTCGCGCCCGACTGGGTTTGTGAAGTGATATCTCCCGGCACCGCGCGCACCGACCGGGTTGTCAAAATGCCGATTTATGCGGCGGAGCGGTGCAATGGTTGTGGCTGGTCGATCCCGATCTTCAAATATTGGAGGTCTATCGCCCGCTCGACGGACATTGGCTGTTGGAGCGCACTTGGCAAAACGACGATATCGTCAGTGCTCCACCGTTCGATGCGATTAGCATGAACTTGAGCGATCTTTGGTTGCCGCAAGACTGAATATTGCAAAAGGGTGCTCGTGTTAGATGTTAAAGAGCAAAACCCTAATGCCTTCGGAAAGCAGCAAGGCACGTAAAAAGGGCGTCAAATAAGATGTTTTTATCGTTAGTTTTTTGCTCAACCTCAGGGTAAGTATTTAGTCCCCCTCCTTGAAAAAGACGACTGCATGGATGCAGGAGGTAGGGCAACGCAGGAGCAGTTGCCGAGGGGCTAGGGGAGATTGTTTAAAAAAAACCCTTCAATCCCCCTTTTACAATGGGGGAGGCCAAGTCACCGACTTGTAATATGCAGGGTACTGAACAATTACACCAACACAAATAAGGGTCACAAACACAAATAAGGGTCAGGTCTTACATTTGACATTGAGGCCTTGTTGTTCTATTTTTAGGCTTAATTTAAATTGACAGGATACGAGAATGGCCAGGCCTTTACGCATTGAATTCCCAGGAGCGCTGTACCATGTGACCGCTCGCGGCAACGCTCAGGAAAACATCTATCGTGACGATACCGATCGGGAGCAGTTTTTGGCATTGTTACAAAATGCCGTTAATCGTTACGATTGGTATTGCCATGCTTATTGTTTAATGGACAATCATTACCACTTGCTGATTGAAACCGGCGCGCCGACATTATCCAAGGGAATGAAATATCTCAACGGCACTTATACGCAAGCTTTTAATCGTCAGCATCACCGCGTCGGTCATGTATATCAAGGCCGATTCAAAGCGATATTGGTACAAAAAGATTCCTACCTGCTGGAGTTGGCTCGCTATATCGTGTTGAATC
>SLIO01000398.1 GCA_007135635.1 Methylomicrobium sp.
CTTCGACAGGGCTCTCCTGAGCGTAGCCGAAGGGCTCAGGACGAACGGATTGACTTTGAGCAGCGTTCTTGTCCTTTTGTTGCTTACCCACTGAATTTCACATAGAGCCCGAAAAAGGCTTGACCGATGACGAAAAACCACATCGAAGCTCGTTTTCTATTGAATTGGCCGGGCTTCTCTCTCGATATCGACCTGACTTTACCGGGACGGGGTGTCACCGCGTTGTTCGGACAGTCCGGTTCAGGTAAAACCACGCTGCTACGCTGTCTTGCGGGCCTGGAGCGCGCCGGCTATGGATTTTTGTCTTTCAAAGGCGAGATCTGGCAGAACGGCAAAACTTGGCTACCGCCGCACAAACGGCCGATCGGCTATGTTTTCCAGGAAGCGAGTTTATTTGCGCACCTAACCGTGCTAAATAATCTGCAATACGGCCGAAAGAGAATTCCAACTGCCCAGCAAACCGACCTCGATCCGATCATCGACCTGTTCGGTATCGGCCATTTGCTGGAACGTAAACCGGATAGGCTGTCCGGCGGCGAACGTCAGCGCGTTGGCCTTGCCCGCGCGCTTGCGGTCAATCCGCGCCTGCTGCTGATGGACGAACCGCTCAGTGCCTTGGACTCGGCCCGTAAACAAGAAATTTTGCCTTATTTGGAAAAGCTTCGCGATCGACTCGATATTCCTATCGTTTATGTCAGCCATTCGCCGGACGAAGTCGCCCGGCTGGCCGATTATTTGGTTGCGATGAATAACGGCAAGGTCATGGCTCACGGACCGCTCAAAGAAACGCTGGCGCGAATCGATTTGCCGATTCGTCTCGGCGAAGAGGCCGGCGTCGTTCTCGACGCGGTCGTCGCGGAACGTGACTCAAGCTGGCATTTGGCAAAATTGGATTTTCCTGGCGGTAGTCTGTGGACGCGGGACAAAGGCATTGCGCTCGGCCGCCGCGTTCGCGTTAGAGTGTTGGCGAGGGATATCAGCCTGGCCCGCGACAATCAAGAGCATTCCAGTATTCAGAACGTTCTGCCCGGCGAGGTCGAAGCCATCGCGGACGACGAACATCCGGGATTAGTCTTGGTCAGCGTCAAAGTCGGTCAGAGCATTTTGGTTGCACGACTGACCAAACGCTCGGCGCATATACTCCAAATCGCGCCCGGCCAAGCGATCTGGCTGCAGATTAAATCGGTGGCGTTGATGGAATAAGCGTTTTGTCCACAGAAATGTCAAAATTGATCTATGAATTTTCTCGCTCCCTTACTCTTGCGCTAATTGTTACTTAGCCAATGCGACTTCGACATCATTTATTGCCGCCTAACGTTTGCGGCTTCGACATCGCGATCTGGGGATCGCTCCCACACAGCTTCCCGCCCCTTGTAGGAGCGACGCCTTCTTCGCGATTGTTGAAGCCACTGATGCTCAATATCTGCAGATTTCGATCATTCCTAAGCTCTTTGCTTGGGAATGCTGTTTGAGAAGCTCCAGCTTCTCAAAAGGAGCAAGCTTATCGCTTGCGGGAATAGTATCCCAAACCTGAATTCGGGAATCGGAGAATAGAGAGTCTATCAACTCACATGTCGGGTTACGGCTTACGCCTAACTCGACCTACTTCTTTTTCAAAGCCTGTTTCGCTTGGTCCCACAAGGCATCGAGCTCGGCCAATTCGCAGCCTCTTAGATCGCGCCCGGATTCTTGAACCTGCTGTTCGATGTATTGAAATCGCGACGAAAACTTTTTGGTACTTTCGCGGAGCGCGATTTCGGGATTGACCTTCAGATGCCGGGCCAGATTGACCGCGACCAACAATAAATCGCCGACTTCTTCTTGAATATGGGCCTGATCACCCGACTCCCAGGCTTCCTTAACCTCCGTCAACTCTTCCATGACCTTGTCGAATACCGGGAGTACTTCGGGCCAATCGAAACCGTGACTGGCAGCGCGATTCTGGATTTTTTCACATTGCACCAATGCCGGCAGATTCCCCGGAACACCATCGAGCACGCTGTCGGGTAATTCATCGGAACGCTTCGTTTGTCGCTCCTCTTGTTTAGCTTGCTCCCACGCCTGCTTCCGTTCTTCATCGGTGTTAAAAACCGCATCGCCAAAAACATGCGGATGCCGTCTAACCAGCTTTTCGGCAATACCGCCCGCGACTTGCTCGAAGTCAAACAAACCTCGCTCCTCGGCGATACGCGAGTGAAAAACGACTTGCAACAACAAATCACCTAGCTCCAGGCGCAAGTCTTCCAAATCGCCGCGTTCGATCGCGTCGGCGACTTCATAAGCCTCCTCGATCGTATACGGGATCAAACTGTAAAAATCCTGCTCGATATCCCAGGCGCAGCCGCCGTCCGGCGAGCGTAAGCGCGCCATGATGCCGAGCAATTTTTCGGTATTGCTTAGACTCAAAACGACGCCCCGAAGCTCTCGCGGTAACGGTCCTTAAAAGAATCGATGTCGAAACTGTGATTTTGCGTGCCGTGATGCTCAATTTTAATCGAGCCCATCAACGAAGCGATCCTGCCGGTCGTCGGCCAACCCAAGTCATTCACTAAACCGAACAAAAGCCCGGCGCGGTAAGCATCACCGCAGCCGGTCGGATCGATTATAGCGGTAGGCTTGACTGAAGGTATTTCGATGCACTCGCCGCCGACGTATATTTTCGAACCGTTGCCGCCCAAGGTAACAATTAATGCCTCGACTTTATCGGCGATTTCATCCAATGACAATCCGGTGCGCTGTTGCATCATTTCGGATTCGTAATCGTTTAGCGTGACCCAATTCGCCTGCTCTAAAAACTTCAGTAGTTCGTCACCATCGAACATAGGCATGCCTTGGCCCGGGTCGAATATGAAAGGAATGTCTTGCTCGACGAACTGTTCGGCATGCTGAAGCATGCCTTCTTTGCCGTCCGGAGAAACGATGCCGATGCTGATCGAACCGTCGGTCGGCACCGAATTCAAATGCGAGAAATTCATCGCACCGGGGTGAAATGCGGTGATTTGGTTATCTTCCTGATCGGTCGTGATATAGGCTTGACCGGTATAATTATCGTCAAGGATACGGATGTATTCACTTGAGAGTCCGCATTGCGACAACCATTGCGAGTAGGGCTCGAAATCATGACCGACGGTTGCCATGATCAAAGGATCTTCTCCGAGTAAGTTGAGGTTATAGGCGATGTTACCGGCGCAACCGCCGTATTCGCGGCGCATGACCGGTACTAAAAACGAAACATTAAGAATGTGGACTTTTTCCGGCAGGATATGATTCCTGAACTTATCATGAAAGACCATAATGGTATCGTATGCCATCGAACCACAGATTAATGCACTCATTGCTTCTCCTAAAAAAATAAAATCAATATCCAGGTAATCGCCGCCCAAACCAAAGACAGCATAACAGCCGCCGAACCGATGTCTTTGGCCCGACCGGATAGTTCATGATGCTCGAAACCAACCCGGTCCACGACCGCCTCGACAGCCGAATTCAGCAGTTCCACCAATAAAACCAGGACCATGCTGCCGATGAGCAGCAGTTTCTCGATGTTTGTTTCGCCGAGCCAAATGGCCAATGGCGTCGTTACTATAAACAACCAGACTTCTTGCCTAAACGCCTCTTCATGAGACCAAGTGGCCTTGAAACCCGAAAGCGAAAAGAAAAAAGCGTTTACGATGCGTTTAAAACCTTTTGCGTTTTGATTTGCCATAGATCTATACAAGTTTCGGTGGATTAAAACGCTAGATTACACAAGTCTTTTGTCATTTTAATTACAATAATTTTACAGCGTAATAATATGCTTAATATTTTTATAAGTCATTGTTTATTATGAATATTATATTCGCCGACCAATACTTGTTCGATTTATAAAAACGCCAACAAAGTCATATTGTTGAGCATCTTCTCAAGATGCTATCCACAGAGTTGTCCACAGATTTTGTGGATAATTGACAACCGGGCGAATCATTGATGAGCCAAAAGCAGACTACCCCCATAAGACGCCCATTAAAACGCAATTTTCAGCTTATTCAGCAATCAATTGATCATAGGCCGAGGCATCCAGCAATACATCCAATTCGGCAGGATTATCGGCCTTCACGCAAAACAACCAAGCATCGTAGGCATCGTCATTGACCTGCTCCGGCGTATCGGATAGATCCTCGTTGACCGAAACGACTTCGCCGGACACGGGGCTGAATAAATCCGAAGCAGTTTTAACCGACTCGACGACTGCGCATTGCTCGCCCGCTTTAACGATACGTCCGATTTTAGGCAATTCGATAAAAACCAAATCGCCGAGTTCGGCTTGCGCAAATTCGGTAATACCTACGCGTACCCTATTGTCGCTTTCCAGCTTTGCCCATTCATGGGTTTTTGTATACTTTAAATTTTCCGGCAAATTGCTCATCGATAGTCCTCCGTCCAAATAATGCCTAACAGCGCAAATTGTAAAGAATAACGCGATC
>SLIO01000280.1 GCA_007135635.1 Methylomicrobium sp.
AATAACTTCCCTATTTTTGGAGGGTTCGGTTGCTCGATTGGCAGATGTCGGCGGCAGGGCAGATTTTTGCTCCTGCAAAATCTGCATTCACGCCATCCATAGCGCTTGCAGATTTTTGCTCTTCGGCAATTGCTGAGTTACAGGGATGTAACGAATGCAGAAAATGCAGGAGCATTTTTCTGCCCTGCATCGCCTAAAGCGCCTACTGTTGGTGCCCTAATACTCGCCATCCTTGGCGTAATGCAAAATCTGCATTCATGCCATCCTTGGCAATCAGTCGCCGCCGTCAAGCCTACAAGGACGTATTCACGGCGTCCTGCCAGGCGAGTTACCGATCCCTCGACAAAGCTCATAACTACAGGAAGTTATTTTTCTCGAAACCCTAAATCGGCGGACCGTTCAAAGCGAGACGACTGCCCGCCGATACCAAATAAGCTGCAGAGTTTGTCAGTAACTTATCAGCTAAGTTAAACTGATACCGTTATAACCCATGCGGAGTCACTGTTCATGTCAGGTTTCTTCAGAAAATTACTCGGATTCGTGTTGCTGCTGACAACAATAGGCTTGGCAACGTGTCAATCGATGCTGAAAGCCGAACCGGTATTCGATCAACTGATGCTGTCGCAGTCTATACAATGACGCAAAGCCACAACTTTCGAAAGCCTAAGCGCTTCACCTCGGACTCCTTGCAAAAATATTCGCCAAGGGGCTTATTACTCTATTTTCTGCCGATCGCATTACTACCGGCAATCGTTATTGCACTGGCCAAAGGCAATTTGGCAGCCATCATCGTCAACGCCTCAGCTTATGGGTTGTATCTGTTCGCGGCCTGGAGCTTGCGTAAAGGCCTTCAATCCGAAGCGCGCTATAAACAAGAACCGATGGCCTCCCCTACAAAATATCCATTAAAATTGCTTGCATCCATCATTACCTCATTGACGACAGGCATGATTGCCTGGCTTGGCGCATGGCAAACCTTACCGGTCGCGTTAGCATACGCGGGCGGCGCGTTTTTGGGCATGTATTTAAGTTACGGCTTAGACCCCAAAGCCAAAAACACAGAAAGCGCTCACGGCTATTCGGGAGAAGAACTCAGAAAAGCGCTTACCGAATCCCACGCCATGATTCGGCGTATCGAGCAAGCCGGCAGCAAAATCCGCAATCACGAATTCAACAACCGCATCGAACGAATCTGCGAAATCGCCGACAGCATCCTCGCCCAAATAAACGCCGACCCACGCGATTTTAGGAGGGCCCGAAAATTTCTTAATGTCTACCTCGACGGCGCGATGCAAGTCACCGAAGGCTATGCCAAAACGCATAGTAAAGTTCAATCCGGCCAATTAGAACCTGCCCAATTGGAACAAAGCTTTCGCAATGTTCTCGAAACGATCGAAACCTCGTTTCTGGAACAACAGCAAAAACTGCTTGAAGACGATATTTTCGATCTCGATGTCAAAATCGAAGTATTAACCACGCAACTCAAACGGGAAGGCATACTGTAATGCTTTCTGAAATCACAGGTAACCCCATGACTGAACAACCCTTATCAACACCGACCGTTATAGAATCGAACGAACCGATACCTGGAATGTCGACGGACATCGTTTCCTATCAAGCCGCCCCGCCGGAAAAACGGGAAAAAGTCGAGCAATTGCTACAAGAAATCGACATCAACGACACGCATTCGATACTGTTCTTCGGCAGCAAGGCCCAAGAACAACTGACTTCGATTTCCGACCGCATGCTCGACGGTGTCAAAAACAAAGACATCGGCCCAGCCGGCAACGACCTGAACGAAATGGTCGCGATATTGCGCGGCTTCGATGTCGACGACCTCGATCCGAATAAAAAACCGAGCTTTATGGCGAAACTCTTCGGCAAAGCCAAACCGGTCGTCAAGTTTTTGCAGCAATACGAAGAAGTTCGTAAACAAATCGATACTATCAGCGACAAGCTGGAGCGCCACAAAACCGAGCTGTTAACCGACATCACATCGCTCGACCGCCTCTATCAAGCTAATTTGGAATACTTTCACACACTCGAGGATTATATTGCCGCCGGCGACGAACAATTGCGCAAGCTCGATGAAGAAATCATTCCGCAGCGACAACAACAAGCCGAAACCGGACAAGAAATCATCGCCGCACAACAACTGCGCGACCTGCGCGCGGCCCGAGACGACCTGGAGCGCCGCGTTCACGACCTGCGCTTGACACGCCAGGTGTCGATGCAAAGCCTACCCAGCATCCGACTGGTACAAGAAAACGACAAAGGCTTAGTGAGCAAGATCAGCTCGACGCTGGTTAACACCATGCCATTATGGCGCCAACAACTGGCGACTGCCGTGACCATCTTCCGCTCGTCTCAAGCCGCGCAGACCGTTAAGGCGGCGACCGATTTAACCAACGACTTACTGACCGCCAACGCCGAAACGCTCAAGCAAGCCAATGCCGAAACGCGTAAACAAATCGAACGTGGCGTATTCGATATTGAAACGATCAAACAAGCCAACCGCACCCTAATCGAGACCATCGAGGAAAGCCTGCAAATCGCCGATCAAGGCAAAAAAATGCGCAGCGAAGCGGTCGTTCAATTACAAGAATGCGAAGAAGAATTACGCAAAACGCTAAGTTCGGCACAGGGTAAAGCAGCAAGCTAATTGATTACACTTATACTACACACGGTCATGTTTGTGGATTTTATTTAAACCTAACGACTTTGTTCGACGCTTACATGGATATAAGCGGTACCTACCTCGTCGTGTAAAAGCACAACAGTTCCGGATTTGGCTGTGCCACATACAACAAGACAATGGCCCGAAAGTTTTTAATTTCATTCAAGGAATGACATGGCAAACGCCAAAAAAGAACAAAAACCAGAAGCCCTGGAAAAACAACTCTGGAAAGCGGCGGATAAACTTCGAAAAAACATCGATGCCGCCGAATATAAACACGTCGTTCTCGGACTGATCTTTCTCAAGTACATTTCGGATTCGTTCGAAGAGCATTTCGCCAAACTTCAAGCCGGCGAAGGCGAGTATGCCGGCGCCGATCCCGAAGACAAGGACGAATACAAAGCCGAGAATGTGTTCTTTGTTCCTTCCGAAGCCCGTTGGTCATTCTTGCTGGCCCAAGCCAAACAGCCGGAAATCGGCAAGTTCATCGATGCGGCAATGGATGCTATCGAAAAGGAAAACCCATCGCTCAAGGGCGTTTTGCCGAAAGTTTATGCCCGGCAAAACCTCGATCCGACCAATTTGGGCGGCTTGATTGATCTGGTCGGCAATATCGCGCTGGGCGATGCCAAAGCGCGTAGCGCCGATGTCTTGGGGCATGTGTTCGAGTATTTCCTCGGTGAGTTCGCCTTGGCTGAAGGTAAACAAGGCGGCCAGTTCTACACGCCGCGCAGTATCGTTGAATTACTGGTTTCCATGCTTGAACCCTACAAAGGCCGCGTGTTCGATCCGTGTTGCGGCTCCGGCGGCATGTTTGTGCAATCGGAAAAGTTTGTCGAACAACACCAAGGCAAGATCAACGATATTTCGATCTACGGACAGGAAAGCAACCAAACTACTTGGCGGCTGGCCAAGATGAACCTCGCGATACGCGGCATCGATAGTTCGCAAGTCAAATGGAACAACGAGGGATCGTTCCTGAATGACGCCCATAAAGACCTGAAAGCGGACACTGTGATTGCCAATCCGCCGTTCAACGATAGTGACTGGAGTGGGGATTTATTGCGTAATGATGGGCGTTGGCAATACGGAACGCCACCCTCCGGCAGCGCCAATTTCGCCTGGCTCCAGCACTTCATCTATCACCTGTCACCAACCGGTAAGGCGGGAATTGTACTGGCAAAAGGCGCTCTCACCAGCAAATCCAGCGGAGAAGGTGACATCCGTAAGGCTTTGGTCGCGGACAGTAATCTGATTGATTGCATCGTCAATTTGCCCGCCAAACTGTTTTTGAACACCCAGATTCCGGCGGCGCTGTGGTTCATGAATCGCGCAAGAAACAACGGACATCCTCGTAAAAACGAAATCCTGTTCATTGATGCCCGTAACCTGGGGCATTTGATTAACCGGCGCACCCGCGAACTCTCGCATGAGGACATTCAAAAGATCGCTGAGACTTATCATGCTTGGCGTACCGGTGAAGGCGATTATGAGGACATTAAAGGTTTTTGTTCTTCTACACCGATTGAGCGAGTCAAAGAATTTGATTATGTGCTAACACCGGGGCGCTATGTCGGCCTGCCCGATGAAGCAGACGATTTCGATTTCAAAGAACGCTTTACCGCTCTGAAAGCCGAGTTTGAGGCGCAGTTGTTGGAAGAAGCGGCATTGAATCAGGCGATTATTGAGAGTTTAGCGAGAATAAAATTATGAGTGACGAAAACAAAATATTTCATTATCGCGTTGGCGACTTAGTAGCAATTTTGCAAAAATTACCGCAGGATT
>SLIO01000072.1 GCA_007135635.1 Methylomicrobium sp.
AAGAATGCACCCCATCGAACCGCCTCACTCGCGCCGGAGGCCTCCACCTGGGCCGTCATGGCAAATTCGGTGTTGCCGGGCCAATCCATCAACCGGAAACCTTGGTCGATTAAGCGTTGAATCGCCTCGGATTCTGCAGCCGCGTCGCGTTTGATACGCAATAAGCCTTGCTCGGTTTTAATCACCTCCCAAATAAGGCGCTCCGCTTCGACTGAAGTTTTATCTTTTGTCGGATAAAAACTTTGCGCCTTGTTTTTTTCAAGTGGGCGCGCCGCAAGAACATGCCCGGCATAATCGAAACTGACCGTCATTGCATGGACATAATTCGACGTCGTCAATTGCGTGCCGAACAATAACAGTTTGGGACGGGGCGTTTGACCCCGCAACTCAATGATTTCAATCCTGCGCGGCGGCGGTAGCGGTAATTCGGGATGCTGAACCGTCAGTCGCTCGCTAAACTCTTCTGCGGCTTCGTCTGGAATACGCGGAATCGTCAGAATTTTTTGCAATTGTTGAAAATCGAGCCCATGTACATTCAGCGGACCGATTAAACCGTTTGCCGGGTCCAGATACATCGGCGGTTCGGTTAAGATCAATATAGCGTCATGGTCGATGGTCAATACCAGTTGAAAATCGCCATTTTCCTGCATGAGCCATTCGAAATTTAAATCGCGTAATTCACCGCTCCTTATCGCCGACTCATCTAGTGATTGATAAAAAAAACGGCCGGTTTTAACGGCTTGCGCCAAAACCAAATAACCGGTCGCGCCGTTAATGATCGGTATGCCTTCATAAGTACTGGGTAAAGCGGTAATTAAACGAATGAGTTCTTCGTCGCCTTCTTGAAAATAAGTATTTGAGGCGTAGCCGTAGCGCAGATTATTGACGGTGGTTTTACGTCCCTTGGAAAGGCCGCCGGTTTTCTTTTCACGGGTAATAATCAAATCGAGATTGAATTCCCCTTTTTTCGACGCAGGCAGCAGGGTATAGGCAAGAAAATCTTGATAAGGCGATTTAGCGGATGTTTGTTTGTTAAGGGTTTCGAGCCATCCCAGCCAACTGGAGGCATGGTTAGCGGTTTTTATCGGCCTGTCAGTCATGTCATTGCGGTATTTAAGGCAAACCGCCGCGACATGCTTACAGTTAAAATGCATCGGACAGGAACAATGGCCGAAGATTTCAACATTATTGAATGTGTCGTTCCAGGTGACTTTTATATTTTGTTGATAATGGCTGTTGCCGCTACCTTTGACCGAGGATTTCAATTGGACATGACGATCGCCTTCTTCGGCAACGTCCATTTTCGATACCATGCCACTTTGATAGTAACTGAGTCCGCGCGTATAAGCGGAGTCGCCGCATTCGTAACGGATATCGGAGCTTAAAATCTTTTTTTGATCGGTCATTGCTACATCTAAATAAAGTCGGCAAACCGGTCATTATATACTTTGCGCGAAACAATGCCGATGCGCGGTTTTATTTTTGGCGGTGTAACGAAATGAATTTTTTCGTAAGTATTCAGACCCCGTTGGCAAATTACCGCAATATTGGCCTCCTCCTTTGTAAAAGGGGGATTTATTTAAACAATCTCCCCTAGCCCCTCGGCAATTGCTCCTGCATTGCCCTACCTCTTGCATCCTTGCAGTCGTCTTTTTCAAAGGGGGAGACTAAATACTTACAATCAATCCCGCGTAAAATAGATATCGCCGTAATAAGCCTCGGCGCTGCCGCCGGCATTATCGGTATCGGTCATCAATGCCACAGCATCGATGAAGCGAATACGTTCGCCGAATTGCGCTTCTAAATCGCGGAGTACATTACGTTTTTCTTGATACCAAGTAGCGGTTTGATCGTCAGCCGAACGCAAAGCGATCATCATCGCATTACTACCGGCAAAAGCATTCGGCCAGACCTTGCCTTTCGGCGAATTGCCGGCCCAAACATAATTGATCGCCCGCGTTCGCCAGAATGCCCAGCCGCCGCTAACCACCACATAGACACGGGCCGCATAATCGTCGCCGGACTTACTTTGCTCGTCGATCTTTCCTAAACGGTTTTCGATGCGCCAGCGCCAATTCAAATAAGGCGTCTGTTGAAGATCGATACGCTTCTCTTTAAATAAACCGGACGCAGCCTGATCGCTCTTCGCTCTTAATACGCGAACATCATCTAACAACTCGATCGTATAAAGCGTAGTGCCTTTAAACGATTTAGGTTTCCAGCCGGCAAGGCTGCCGGAGGAGAATTCACCGACCACAAGCCGGCTTGTATCGGCAGAAACCGAGCCAAGCCCCGAGAATGCAGCGATTAACAAGCAACGGATAAAGAACGAACTCAGAAATGATGAATGCAAAACGTGTTCCTCAAGTAAAAGTATTGATTTCAAACGTATCTCGAAACCAGGCAATGGCAAAACGGGAGAAGCTTCCACTATTGTCAATTTGCAATGGATCGCCTTTACATCAATTTTCTTACAGACGTAACGGAATAGGAAAGGTCCGTACCATTTGAATCAAAACACAAGCAAAAAAACTAGCGAATACCGCCCAGCATAAGGTACAATGCACAGCTCTACGACATCCTCAAATGCCTGGGTGGCGAAATTGGTAGACGCAAGGGACTTAAAATCCCTCGGTGGTAACACCGTGCCGGTTCGATTCCGGCCCCAGGCACCAAGCGATGGTCTCGAACCCGTTTTTCATAAAGCCCGCAAGCTTTTAGCTTAGCGGGCTTTTTTGTGTCCGATAATATGCCGCAATTTATTGATATACTGCTCCCTTTTCCTGCAATAAGTGGCTGTAAAACAAAGAGCATATCGCCCCAGTCAATAAACAGGTCGCGGTTGTGGTGAAAGCCAATTGGCAGAACAAGCGTAATCGGTCTCGTACGGAAACATCATCGTAGATGCTGATGTCCACAGCCAGCTGAAACCGGAAACAATAGCCAATTAAAGGAGAGCCGCTCATGGCTTTAGTCTCATTACGACAACTGCTGGATTATACCGCCGACCCCTTTTTTGGGCACAGCGATCTCCCTTTTCATTTAACGCCCAACTCAGCGGCCAATAGAAGCGCAGCGGAAATTGATCCGCTGCAGTTTTTTGTTGGGTGACAACAGCACGGAACGTGGATGCGCCGAAATACAACCACCGCTAACCCAAAAGCCTTTGGGGGGCATCCATGTCCTCGTGCAGCACACGAACAACGAGCACCTCCGGCTCTAGAACTTGATAGAAAACTGCGTGATGCTCTACTTGTAATCTACGATACCCAGGAAACACATGAGCGTAGTCAACGCCAAGCAATGGATAGCTAAGCAGCTGTTTCATGCCTGCCTCAAGCTGATCCAGATATTTATCCGCCTGATCAGTCCCCCATTCTTCGCAAGTATACAGCCAGATTCCGGTCAGGTCAGATTCCGCCTTCGGCGTGACGCTTAGCTTAAGCACTAATTAACCGCCTTCACCAGTTTACGACCAGCCGCTTTGATAGCCGATATATCCAGCGGTTTAGGCTTCCCACTTGACTCACCATCAGCGAGCGCCTGCCTCAGGGTGGCAAGACGTTCCTTGGCCTGCTGGTCTCTTCGAATGAGATCGCGGATATATTCACTATCATTGCCAAAATGACCACTTTCAATCTGAGCTTTCACCCAGTCGTCTTGCTGCTCAGTCAGCGTGATGGTTTTCCGGTGCATGCTCATTCCTGGTGCTCCTCATAATGCAAAAGTATGATAATATCTTACCACTTCCTTGAGCCGATTCAATTCCCCATTTCTTGGCGCCTAACAAAATAAGGGTTTCGAGTAGGACAGGCACTCCCAGCGAGGTAGGGTGATGTTGGTTTTCTCCGTTTGCCGCCTTGTTTCCCGGCGGTGCCACAATATCTCACCCATACCGCAAGTTGATACCTGACCCTGAGGTATCCCCACAAAATAACCATATAAAACAATTTTTTATAGCTAAAAATTGATAAATAAATTGGTTTTTCGGGTCTAATTGCTGAAATTCGTCATCTTTCAGCTTTGCCTGGGAGGCCCTATGTCGACCATCAGTTTACTCCATCATTTGATCAAACAGGCACTTCCTGAACTTCATCGAACCCGGCTTAAATCGCTCATGGCGACCGTAGAGGCCGGCTTGAAAGGCGTCTCGGTGTCGCTAACGGCTCTGGGCCGCGCACTTTCCGGGCCGGCCTATATCAAACATAAAATCAAGCGCATCGACCGTCTCCTCGGCAATCCCAATCTCAAGTCTGAGCGCCAGAAGCTCTATGGGATTATGACACAGTGGTTATTACAGTCGTTACCTTTGCCTTTGATTATCATTGACTGGTCACCGCTCACCGCCGATCAAAGTCAACAGTTGTTACGGGCGGCACTACCGACCGGCGGGCGCACGATTACCTTATACGAGGAAATCCACCCGCGCAAAAAACTGGGGAATCCCC
>SLIO01000177.1 GCA_007135635.1 Methylomicrobium sp.
CAGAGGATTTTTATTTAACCTTATCTCGACCTTCGATCAAGTTCAAACGGCCGATACCTAAGGCAATCGATGCCGATGCATGGAAACTAAACGTAGCAACAATGCCAAACGACAAACAGGCGCGTCAATTCGCAGCCATGCTGAATCATCAAGGCCTTCCAATTCCAGCGCATGCCTTTGCTACAAAGGTGATTGCAGGGCCTTTCTCTAACTCTCAAGATGCGGTTTCGGCAAAAAAACGCTTGCTATCGGAATTTTCGATTACTGCACAAATTATGGAACCCGGTAAAATGGTCGAAATTCCGCAGAGTCCTTCAGAAAGCACTATTTTTGATAATTTACTGACTTTTTTCGATTGATGCTATTTTTTGTAAACATCAGCTTTGTAGGCAATCTCCACAAATTAGGAGTCTATAAAGAAACATACCCATAACATGGAGAGAGTGAAGGGTTTCCAAGAACCTATAAACCTAGAAAAAGCATTTCACCATGAAAATAATGAAGAATAATAAGTTAATTCAATAGCTTGCTATACGTTTGTAAAAAAACTTTTGAGGTTAGCGAGAATGTTTAGGTATTTTCTTGAAATTCTTCATGATCTTCATGTGCTTCATTGTTAAACTGCCGAATTCAAGTTAGAAATTTAGATGCCAATTGATTGAAATTATGTGACTCATAAAATCTTGAGCAGTGGCTCTATAGATATATTGATTCATATAGCCGATTTCGGTTCTGATGTGCTCATTAAAATTATACCCAATGCCGGCGAAGGCTCGGTTTTGATCGAAACCGTTCACAGATTTCCAATCAGTTTTATTAATGTCGATAAAAACTTCGTTAGTCGCGACCAAGCTAAAGTTTGGTGCAAAAGTCAAAGGCAGCGATATTTTAAACAATTGACGATAACGCCATCAGACATCGTTACCGATTTGCATGAACCGTTCCTCTAAGCGGCTACGACTGCTGAATGTTCCGAAAGAAAACGTATGATTCCATAAAAGTTGCTGCCAAATGCGATGTTCATCGAAGGGCTCTCTTACAAAGGGTTCTTCGGTAGGTATAAACGCATAACCAAGCCACATAGTCAGTGTTTCACTGATCGCATAGCCTAATCCCGTTCTCAACATGCCCTGGGAAACTTGCGACGTGTCGTTACCGAAGCGACCCTGGCCCTCCAGCCAATAACGGTATTTTGAAAGGTTGGGATCAAATACATCTAGGCTTCCTGTAGCAGTGATATTACCCCATGTTTGAAAATCTTCCTTTGAATCTGCCTTCAGGCTATGGGTATAGCAAAGGATGAAAATCAAAAGTCATACAGTCCATTTATTAAACATCGAATTTTTAATTAAGAAGCCTTAAAAGTTCGGCTATGTAGAAGGAGAGGAAAACGGCAAACAAGGAGGTTAACCGTTTTCGATGATTGTATAACCTTTGCTAGTCATGTTTCGGCCCCGGGGGGTCCGTCAAAGGACGCCGTGAATACATCCATGTAGGCTCTATGACAGCATCCTTGCTGTCAAAGCCTTTGCTTAACACCCCGTCGCATCCATCGTCAATGCCGAAATTTGAAGTGCGAAAGGTATAATACGAAACAAATCTGCTAATTTCGGTCAAAATATTCCGGAAATGGAGCGAACTAGGCCTTCTGTCAATGAAGGCGCCGCTTCATGATATTCAAGATTTACCTGATTGGCGGTACTGACAACCCGAGCTCTATATTTTTTACGGTCAGAGATTTCCGAAGACGTTTGGCGGCGTGAACCTCCGATCCCTTGTTTGGCATCTTGCTGGCTGTCTTGCCTTATAATCACACCCTCTTTCGCTTTTTCGGCAATTTCGATATCGGTGACAACCATATAAGTCACATCTTTGACTGCAGCATCCGCAACAGTTTCCACCAAGGCACCCGCTAAACCGCCGGCTAATCCGCCAACTCCTGCACCGGCCCAGCCGTGAGTAGCGCCGCCGATCGCAGCGCCTAAAGCGGCACCGCCCAGAGCCCCACCATAGCCGGAAGCCAAAGCCGACTCTGCTGCTGTCGGACTGGCTTTTTCAGCACTCAATACATTTGCTCTCAACCAATAATGCGCTCTGTCCGGGTCGTTGGATATTTCATAGCCTCTTGATTGCAAGGCTTGATGTATCGGTCCGAGAATATCGAAGTTGGTTTTATCCGAGGTGTTTTTAACTTCGAGATAAATGACCTTTTTGTCCGGTCCTACCGGATCGAGAAAAATGGTGTCGCTCATTTTGGTTTGTACATCCAAATCTTTTTTCGCGATGGATGTATGAATGGCGCCACAACCGCTTAACAGCGACAAAAATAAAGTGATAGCGGACAGTTTAATGAATGTCCGGCTTCCGAAGTTGCCCATAGATGTTCTCCGATTGTGTTAATTGATGATTAATGGAAATTGAAGGCGCTTCGACTGCCGATTTCTCGGCAAGCAAAACGTTAGGGTTGAATTCAATAAGGCCAATATCTTCCGTAGAAACGGTGATAATATCTACAGTCTCGATAATCGTTCCATGAATAAGGCCTTAAATCGGCGCAGGTATAACCTCTTCGCCAAAATCTGCTGGGTGTTGTAACCGGTGGAATACCTTTCTTTTTGGCTTCGTTCATATAAGCCTCTAATTTGGCATTGTCTTCAACCGAAAAAGGTTGAGATAAGATTTGTTCGTTAAATCGTTGTTGGATTTCATCGGCGGTTTCAGCTAATGCAGCAGAAGAAAGGAGAATAAAAAGAGATAATATCGGTACAAAAAACAGGTAACTGGAATTTATGTGCATTTTTAAAGTCCTGCTTTCAAGGGTTCATAATTACATATAAATGTAGAACAAATTGATATAAGGTCTTACTTTTTAAATGAAAAATATACGCAGTATGACAAACTGCATCAGTGAAGATGGTTGTCATTAAGATATACCCTTCTCATCAAATTTCGGCACTTCAATACCTTCTTCCTCCGTGATAAGGCTGGTGCAGCAACCATTTTATTTTGACTAACTTGAGAATAGAAAAGCTTGTGAACAATAAGATGCTTTACCTGTTCTAAACCGTTTTTATAAAAATGGTGCTGCACTAAGATGAAAGGATAAAAAACCGAAATTTGATGTGCGAACACTATAACTAATGGCTATGCTTTGAGATTAAAATAGACTTAAAAGCAAAATGATTCTAGTTTTAAAAGGGCCGGGTACAATTATTTTTTAATAGATTGCGCCTTGTAGCGCAAAAAAATTCGAGAAACGGGCGGAATTAATCCGATAGATAATATTCGACCGTCGAAACAACACGTATTTTTTTGATGTGCGGGTTATTCGTGTCGCGCGGTTCTATCGAAAATTGCCCTTGGGACGCTCGTTTAATTTTACCGAGCTTGCTGGCCGAGTCAGCCGCAAACTTTTCAGCTACTTCTCTAGCTTTGGTGGTGGCCTCTTCGATCATTTCGGGTTTGATACGATTGAGTTGGGTAAACAAAAACTCGGTACGGTTCTGATAATCCTGAGCAGTAAAGATGATCCCTTTTTTTCCTAAATCCAGCAATCCATTCATTAAATTACGCACTTGATCAATGCGGGTGGAATAAACCGTAACGGTTTGCACCGCACTGTAACGAAACTCCGCACCGCCGGTGTTTTGATAGCTTTGTGCGGATTTATCGGTGATGGAAGGCGGTGCCGAAGATATTTCTTGTTCGGAAATGCCTGCATCGATCAGGAATGACTTGATAAATCCGGTATTGTTTCCCAGCGCATCATAGATCGCGGCCAAATCGTTATCGGCTATGGTAAACTGGATTGGCCAAATAACTATATCGGCGGGATATTCCCGCTCCGATAAGCCTTTAACGGTGACGCTTCGCTCATATTCTTTGAATTGGATGGCTGAACCGGCCAACAAATAACCCAGAGCAAACAAGCCGGAAAATAAAAAAAAGCCTATGATGAAGGCGCTGATTGGTTTTGTAGTTTCCATAACCGGTTAATAGTAAATTTGAATTTTCTCGAATTATGCGGGAGCCATCGAATATTGCCAAGGAAACCGCCGATTTTGTTGCCAACGGGGCCTGATTACTTACCTAATTTTGAAACATCAAAAAGCGATTAGCCGTAAATGAATCGGGGTATTTATTAATCTTGCTAATGATCTTAAGATTAGAGTATAAGCATAATAAGCTATAGTTGTATGTATATCCCTCGCCCTAGCCGATGAAAAAGCGACAAAAGACCTTGACCGTTTTGCAGGTTATCTTCAATAAACAATCGGCTTAGGAAATCGGTATTTATAATTTTTATCAGATAGTTACTATGTCTTTATCTTTGAAGGTCCTTCTGTACAAAGGCGAGCCTTTAACCGAAGCGAAAATTGTGATTTTTCAGGACGGTAAAGGAACGATAGGCCGCGCCGACGACAACACGCTTGTTTTGCCG
>SLIO01000244.1 GCA_007135635.1 Methylomicrobium sp.
CCCACTATGGATTAAAGCGCCTTTTTTTTGCCTTGTTTTTTTTAAATTGATCAGAGGAATGCCATGTCTTATTTAGTCCCTTCGGAATTTGTCACAAAAATGGTCGATGCCGGTGAATCTAAAGTCTTTATGTCAACACGAGATACCGTCATCAGAGCGTATATGGCCGGTGCGATTCTTGCGTTAGCCGCCGTATTTGCAGTCAGTATTACTGTCGAAACCGGTTCTCCGATCTTCGGCGCGATACTGTTTCCGGTTGGTTTTTGCATGTTGTACTTGCTGGGCTTCGATCTATTGACCGGTGTTTTTGTTCTGGTGCCGTTGGCATGGATCGATAAACGCCCGGGAGTGACGATAGGCGGTATTTTCAGAAACTGGGGATTGGTCTTTGTCGGCAATTTTCTCGGTGCATTGACTGTGGCGGTTTTAATGTCGGTAGTTTTTACCTACGGGTTTTCTGTCGAACCGAATGCCGTCGGTAAAAAACTCGCCGGTGTCGGTGAAGCCAGGACGCTTGGCTATGCGCAATACGGCATTGCCGGCTGGTTTACGATCTTTACTAGAGGCATGTTATGCAATTGGATGGTCTCGACAGGCGTGGTCGGCGCGATGATATCAACGACAGTTAGCGGCAAAGTAATCGCGATGTGGATGCCTATCATGCTGTTTTTCGGGATGGTCTTCGAACATTCAGTGGTCAATATGTTTCTGTTTCCGGCCGGCTTGATTATGGGCGGCAATTTTTCGATCGTGGATTATTTCATCTGGAATGAAATTCCTACGGTGCTGGGCAATTTGGTCGGCGGACTCGCTTTTACCGGCTTGACCCTTTATACCACACACGTAAGAACCGCACCGAAACGCGCTTTGTAAATCGCACCCTTTAACAGAGCCTCGAAACAAACTTAAATTCGAGGCTCTTTATCAAACGAAAACTCATGTCCGGTTCACTTAAAATATCCGTAGGGCAATATTCCGATAAAGGCCGAAAGGAAATCAACCAGGATTTTCATGGCGTCTTTATTCCGAAAGAGCCGCAATTGAGTTCAAAAGGTATTGCCATTGCACTGGCCGACGGAATCAGCAGCAGTGCTGTAAGCCATATTGCCAGTAAAGCTGCGGTCACCGGATTCCTACAAGATTATTTTTGCACCTCGGAAGCTTGGTCGGTAAAAAAATCGGCGCAACGGGTCTTGATTGCAACTAATTCCTGGCTGCATGCCCAAACCCAACAAAGCCAATATCGTTACGATAAAGACAGAGGCTATGTTTGTACCTTTAGCGCCCTGATTTTCAAGTCGAATACCGTGCATATTTTTCATGTCGGCGATACACGGATTTATCGATTACATAACAATCATCTGGAGCAATTAACCAACGATCATCGGCTTTGGGTTTCCCAAGACAAGAGCTATCTTAGTCGTGCATTGGGTATCGATCATCACCTAGAAATCGATTACCAAGCGCTACCGATTGAAAAAGGCGATCGCTTCTTATTGATGACCGATGGCGTTTATGAATTTGTTAACAATGCTTTCATCATCAATACGATCAAGGAGCATGACGATGATTTAGCGACTGCCGCAACAATGATCGTCAACGAAGCCTACCGGCAAGGTAGTTCGGATAACTTGACGATGCAGATTGTCGATGTCGAGGAATTACCGAATCTAAATGCGGATGAGATTTATCGACAAATAACCGAGCTTCCGTTTCCGCCGACATTGACCGCCAGGATGATTTTCGACGGTTATCAAATCATGAGAGAGCTGCATAATAGCAGCCGGAGTCATGTCTATTTGGCAATGGATACCGAAACCAATAAACCGGTCGTCATTAAAACACCTTCAATCGATCTTCGAAACGATCCCGCTTACCTTGAGAGTTTTCTCATGGAAGACTGGATAGCGCGCCGCATCGATAGCCCTCATGTATTAAAACCCTGCGAACAAACCCGAAAACGCAATTATCTCTATATTGTCACCGAGTTCATCGATGGCCGAACATTGAAACAGTGGATGATGGATAACCCGAACCCGGATCTGGAAACCGTACGCGGCATCATTGACCAAATTGCCAAAGGCCTCCGCGCGTTTCACCGACTGGAAATGGTTCACCAGGACTTGAGACCGGAAAATATCATGATCGATAGCTCCGGTACGGTAAAGATCATCGACTTCGGCTCGACTCGAGTTGCAGGGCTTACGGAAATGAACAACCCGATCGAACGACACCCATTACTCGGCACCGCTCCGTATAGCGCCCCCGAATATTTTTTAGGCGAAAACGGAACGGCTCGCTCCGACTTATTTTCGTTAGGCGTCATAACCTATCAAATGCTGACCGACAATCTGCCTTATGGTACTCAAGTCGCTAAATGCAAGACGAAAGCGGCTCAAAATCGATTGAACTATTACTCCATCCTGGATGATGCGCGAGCGATTCCTGCCTGGATCGATGATGCCATCAAGAAAGCCGTTCACCCGAATCCCTACAAGCGATATGAAGCATTATCCGAATTTATTCATGACCTGCGTTATCCGAACCAAACTTTTTTGAATAAAACGCATCCGCCGCTCATAGAGCGCGACCCTGTGACCTTCTGGAAAAGCATTTCTCTCATCTTGACGATTATCATCGTCACGTTATTAATCCAACTAAGTAAAAGAGGTATTTAATATGAAAACGACTCCATCATCTTGCAAAGCCGATTCCTTGCTCACCAAAGAGCAAATGACCGATCGGATCATCACGGCAAAAGTACAAAAGCAACTCACCTGGACGGCCATTGCCGAACAAATCGGCGTCGATGAAGTTTGGCTGGCCTCGGCTTGCCTTGGAATGAACAGCATGAAGCCGGAACTGGCAGAAAAGCTATGCACCGTTCTGGAACTGTCTAACGAAGTGCAAGTCGCCTTGGCAATGTTCCCTTACAAACAATGGGCATTCGACGTACCTCAAGACCCACTCATTTACCGGCTTTATGAAGTCGTCGGCGTTTACGGCGAAACCTTGAAAGAAATCATTCACGAGAAGTTCGGCGACGGCATCATGAGCGCGATCGATTTCAGCATGACGGTCGGCAAGGAAGAAAACCCAGCCGGCGATCGCGTTGTTATCACGATGAACGGCAAATTTTTACCTTATAAATCCTGGTAAGCCAGGATAGATTTGCTCTATACCAAACTTTATTCAAATCGTAACGTTACAGCACGTAGACCGTATGCAGAGCGAAGCGAAATACGGGAATGGCGTGGCTTCGAACGTCCCGGATTGCGCTACGCTCCATCCGGGCTACACTACCTTCATTTGGGCAGGTCAATTACCCCCTCGGCGAACATCACCGCCTCGCCGCCGACGCGCAGGGGCAGTAACTCCTCGCCTTTGTTATCCATTTCGATGCGAATGACACTGCGCCGCGAATACGCGTCACCCCGGTCCACAGCGAAACTGTGCGTGCCCTTACGGGTATGCTCGAACGAACATAAATACGAACAAAAAGCCGGTACCGCATTGCCGACCGGCGGATCATCGGTTAAAGCAAGGTGAGGCCCAAGAAGCCGTAAATTGAAATCGGCATCGGGGAACAGCGTTTTCGGTGCGAATAGCAAAATCTCTTGCGCGGCGGTTTGCGGGGCGGTGGATTGACTCCAGGCGGGGTAATTGAAAAGCGCTTTTCTTACCGACTCGTATTTCCAAACCGGTACAATCAGGTAGGGATAGCCACATGAAACCAATCTTGGCGAATACTTTTTGTGATCGAGTTCCGATTGCTCCAACCCCAGAAAAGCGGCCAATTCTTCATCGCCCGGTGCAAACCGGTCGACGATAGCGCTGACTTTTCGGGTAAATTGCACAAAACCGGGCTTACCGCGGACACTCGTAATGTTCGCCTCGACAGGCCCCGCATTTTGTTCGAACACGACCCGGGTAATCGGCTCGTTTAATTCGATATCGCCGCAACTGGCCAAGACGAAAGCGGCGGCGATCACTGGGTGGCCGCCTAAATGAATCTCCGCCAGCGGCGAAAATATGCGCATTCTTCGTACATTGCCGCCGTTGATCTTATGAAAAATGAAGACGGTTTCGGATAAATTCAGTTCCTTGGCTATCAAGGCCATTTTTTCGGCATTGAGTCCGTCCGCTTTCGGAAAAACGGCAATTTGCGCGCCATTGAAAACCCGATTCGTGAAAACGTCGGCAATATAATAGTGATATTTCATAAATCTCCCTAAGGAATATGCACAAAATAATTTATACAAGTAATAGGCTTTGCGGCAGTTCGGTGACTCGCTTGACAGGACGCCGTAAATACATCCATGTAAGGCTTGACGGCGGAATCTGATTGCCAAGGATGGCATGAATGCAGATTTTGCATTACGCCATGGATGGCGTGTATTAGGGCAATGCAGGAGCAATTGCCGAGGAGCAAAAATCTGC
>SLIO01000084.1 GCA_007135635.1 Methylomicrobium sp.
GTACCCAATCCGCTCAATATTGAAAAAACCAAGTTATTTAGAGCTATATCCTTTGGCTTCTGCTGACTTTGAGTTCAAATGGATATCAACTATTAACGCAAACATAGCCTTAAAAAAGGCAGAAGTCATTTTTTGGACATTTAACACTCTCAAAGAGCGTTTAATTCTTCTTCATCGTTATCTTCGTCTTCATTAACAAAGACAGCGATGTCCACACCCTTTTCTTTATTGATTAATTCTCTAATTTTTTGGGTTTCTTTATTTTCATGTTCCGGGACTGGATAAATACCGCCCTTGATCTTGTCCTTAATCACATCGAGCATCAATGCTAGGTCGATCGAATCCGCCTCTTCGGCAAAGCCATAGACGAGTGCAAAATCACATAGCGTATTGATTAACCTCGGCACACCTTGACTGTAATAAAAGACAACAGCAATCGCGTACTTATCGAACAGATTCGCACTACCGCCCGCCACCCGTAAACGATGACGAATATAGTCGACGGATTCTTTATACTTGAGAGGGTTAAGCCGATAATCCACAGAAACACGTTGCGCAAGCTGCCTAAGCTCCGGCTTACGCAAAACCTCCAATAACTCAGGCTGACCTATCAAAATAAGCTGTAACAATAAATATTTGTCGGCATTGATATTAGAGAGCAACCTCAACTCTTCCAAGGTTTGGACATCGAGATTTTGCGCTTCGTCGATAATCAGTACCGTACGGCGATTTTCACTGTATTCCTTAATTAAAAAATCAACAAAAGCCTGATAACGGGACGCTTTATCGGTTCCCGCTGCTTCGATTTCAAATGCATTGAGCACCCACTGCAATAAGTCGCCGAAGGCACTATGGGCATTGGAAATTAGACCAACGGTTAAGGTCTGATCCACCTCCTGAAGTATCCGCCTTACCAGAGTTGTTTTTCCGGAACCCACTTCGCCGTTAATGACTGTAATGCCCGCCTGACTATGCAATCCGTATTCGAGCATATTCAACGCTGTTTGATGTTGTTTGCTCAGATATAAAAACTCGGGGTCGGGCGTCAATGTAAATGGCTTTTCGTTAAAACCGTAATATTCTGTATACATGCCGCTTAATAATACGAGGGAGACCAGATTTCATCTGACTTGTTAAGCACCGAGCCGAGATACTTTTTTTCATCGATTAACTGCAAGCTGCGTTCAATTTCCTCCGACGTGTTAAATCCTTCGGCCACAACCAATAAACAAGCATCGGCATTCGGTAAAAACACCATTGCATCATCCGACTGCAGTAACGGAGGTAAATCGACGATGATCAAGCGATCGGGATAACGGTTTTTCAACTCATCCGCTAGATTCAGCATTTTCGGAGTGGACAGCAATTCAGACGAATGATGAATCGAATGACCGGCCGGTAATAAAACCAATCTTTCGATTCCCGGATGAATAAACAATTCGTTAAGAGGAATATCATGTGAAAAATAATCGACAAGCCCCTTATCCGGCGAAATACCGAAATATTGATGGATACTCGGTCTTCTAAAATCCAGATCGGCTAACAGCACCGAATGATTCGCCTCCATCGCCAAACTGATGGCTAAATTGATTGCGGTTAAGGACTTTCCGGCACCCGCCGTCGGACTGGTTACGGCAAGCACATTCCAACGATTGGCACTCATTCGTTGCAAGACTTTCGTCCTTAGGATTTTGAAAAGATCGGCAGCCAGATTGTCATTCAAATGAGCAACTATGCGACTTTCTTTTAGCGCTTCATCCGACACATTAATCGTTTGAGTTTCTGTGTACTTAATATCCTGAACAGGCGCTTTTTTAGCGTAGCCCGGTTTATTAATACGCGTCCTATTGCCAACATTCACATTGTCCTTTCGTTGATGCCGAGCTTTTTCGAGCGCTTTATGTATGCGTTCCATATTAATTCCTATGTTAATGCTTTTACTATCTGTTTTTTGGCCTTTATTAGCCCAATTTCGTTAGCGGGTATCCGGGGCCGCGCACCCAAATGATCCAAGGTTGCCTATCAAAGCCAAGTCACTATGGAACTTAGGTGAGAGGTGAATACATCCTTGCGGCTCCATGATCCCTCACCTAACGCTAGTCAAAGAACTAGCAAATTCTTCACGAACACCCCGACGCCACCATGAATCGATACCAAAATTTGATGTACGAAAGTTATATTTACATACCGAATTTTCTCATCGCAACATACCACAACACATCCAAAGGTTTTACGACAAAGTGTAAAAACAGCACTATTCCAATTAAAACGGCAAGTGAAGAAATCAAAACTTTTTGCTTAAATCTCTGCGCGTTCAATATATCCTCGGAGGTATTTATATAAGGTATAACAACTAGAGGGGGCGCTCCGGTGATTGTCATGAGCTGATGCGACCCGAAAATCGCTTTGTTAAAGCTTTCTTTGACAATCACGAAGCCAACCGAACCGCCCATCGACAAGATAAAGCCGAGAAACACAATGGCTTTTCTGTTCGGTTTGAAAGGCTCCTCTGGAAACATCGGCGGTTCGATCAATGAAAATCGTTCGCCTTTTCTATCCTTTTCCATCGCTTGAGCCATATCCGCTTCCATTTGCTTGGCTTTGACTTCGCGGTATTTAGCCGTGGCGTTCTCATAGTCCCGCATCAAGGTGTGATATTCCCGCTCGACTTGAGGCGCTTGGGTTAACCGTTGTTCCAGATCATTTAATTTAGCATTCAATCTTGATTTAGAATTCCCCATTGCACGCAATTCCGCTTCCGCTGCTTCTAATTGAGCTTGTAACTGAATATAAGCCGGATTGTCGGGTTTCGCCGTCGAAACCGGTTTTATAGTGGCCGTTTGAGTCGCCATTTTTTCCAAACTGGCGATTTCCTGTTTTAATTTTTTAACATCGGGATGAGAATCAGAATAGCGGTCGACCCTCATAGCCAGCTCGGCTCTTTTGTTGTCCAACTGTAGAATGAGTTCGCTATTATCGGTCGCGCCGCCGACTTCCGTGCGCAAGGCTTCGATCTCTTTTTGTATTTTAACGACATCGGGATGATTTTTACCGTAGCTTGCGCTCAGAGTCACGTACTCCGCTTCCTTGGCTTTTAGGCGGTCTTCCGCGCCGTAAATTCTTTCGCCGGTAGCGCTGTACAAGCTGGTATTCGGATTGATTTGCGCCAGTTGCGCTTGCAAATATAATTTTCGTTCCTTCGCGGCATTGACTTGCCTATCGACATCGACGAGCTGCTGCTCGGTTCTATCCATCAACGTCATATTCAAATGCTGTAATTCAGGTAGGCTCGACGCATGACTTTCCTTGAATACCGCCAATCGTTTTTCCAGATCGGCAATTTGTTCGCGTAACTTGTCGCCTTCCAAAACTAAAAAATTGGTGGTTTCGGCCGCTGCTTCGCTTCGTCTTTTTAAGTTTTCGTCAAGGTAAAGGCTAACGAGTTCATTGGCGACGGCTTGCGCCATTTTCGGGGACTCGCTGATAAACGATAGCGTAAAAGCAATCGTTGCCTGAGTCGGCCTACCGCTAACCGGATCAACCACGTCGGCACTGACCATTTCCAGTTGAATGTCCTCGCGCATTTTTTCAAGGATGGTGTTGAGCGTATCGGTTTTTTGCTCTTCGATATACAAGCCGAATTTATCGATGATACGCTTCAGATTGGCTGTAGTCATAACGCGTTGACTGATGACCTGAATGCGTTGATCGGCATAACTGGTGACCGTTGTACGGACCAAATCCGCAGGAATTTCCTGTTGTTCAATCAAGATTGTAGCGGTCGACTGGTACTTGGAGGGAAGTAAAACAGCTATCAATACCGTTACAATGAATAAGCCACCGGCAACAAGCAGCATTTTTCCTTTATGTCGTTTCAGCATTGCCAGATAATCTTGTAAGGTTCTCGTATTTTCTTCTTCCATACGTTTTCGTCTCTAGTCGTTTGGTTTTAAATTAGAAATTTAGGCATCGCATTATTTACTTAACTCTGTTAAATGCGTTGCTCATTGAACGCTAAAACAGCGTCTAATAACGTGAAGTCGTAAACGGATCCCAGTTGTAATTCAATTGAAAATACACGGAATTCGATTCACGGGCTTGAATGTCTCTTGAGAACTCCTGCCAGCGATAGCGATAACCGCCTGCCAAAGTCATCTGTCTATCGATTCGCCAACTCAATTTTGGTTCCACACTGATAAAATCGCGATCGAATTGCGTGGTTTCGCCATCGCCGCCGGCCGTGGTTTGTTGCGTCGCCGACGCATTGAGCGAAAATTTCAAATTTTCGGTCAGTTGATGGTCTCCGGTCAAAGTAATACCGGTAAATTGCATGAGCAAACCTTGTGCAGTCGGCCTGACGTCTTGAAAAAAACTGGCCCCGATCGAGCTTCTTTCGAATTGCTTGTTGGTGCCGACCGATAGCAGA
>SLIO01000457.1 GCA_007135635.1 Methylomicrobium sp.
GTCCGCTTCGAGGGTGGCCTCGACCCATTGCCCTAAACCGGAAATACGAAAACCGTCGGCTAAATCGCCATCCTGTTTACCGACTCGACTAGCCTCGTCGGCATGCAGCAATCCGCGCCGTTGCGCAGCGGAAATGCAAACCACCAGATCGATAGCGTATTGTTTTGCCAACGCACCCCACAGTTTCGGAAAATTGAGTTCGTCATCGGGAGGCATCGCATAATTGAAGGCATGGTAAATCCCTTCATGATAAAAAAATACGCGAAATACCGAATGCCCTTCGGCCAACACCGAGCAAACAAATCGGTAAGCGTTATAAGCACTGTTTGAATCAGTCGGGCTACTGTTGATTTGAATGGCGAATTTCATATTTTGTCTTCAACCAAATCCCAAGCGCTGTCACAGCTCCCGCGTCGCACTAAACTTGATATCGGGCCAACGCTCCTCGGTCAATTGCAGATTGACGCGGCTACTGGCAACGTAAACCAAAAAACCGCCGCCGTCTTCGGCGAGGTTCTCGAAGACTTTTTTCTTGAATTCCTCGAGCTTGGCCGGTTTGTCCGAGCTGACCCAGCGCACCGTCGAAATTGGCGCGTTGTCATAAACGCATTCGACATTGTATTCGGATTTCAAGCGGTGCGCGGTCACGTCGAACTGCAGCACACCGACTGCGCCGAGTATCAAATCGTTGTTCTTGAGCGGCTTGAACAATTGCGTTGCACCCTCTTCGGTCAATTGGATCAGACCTTTTTGGAGCGACTTTGCGCGCAGTGGGTCTTTTAGTACGACACGCCTAAAGAGCTCCGGCGCGAAATACGGTATGCCGCCGTATTTGAGTGTTTCACCCTGCGTGAAGGTGTCGCCGACCTGTATCGTACCGTGATTGTGCAAACCGATGATGTCGCCCGGATAGGCTTCCTCGACATTTTTACGGCTGTCGGCCTGAAAAGTCAGCGCATTGGCAACCTGCACGTTTTTGCCGGTACGGACATGGTAAATCTTCATGCCTTTGTCGAATTTGCCCGAACAGACCCGTAAAAACGCGATTCGGTCGCGATGCGCCGGATCCATATTGGCTTGTACTTTGAATACAAAGCCGGTGAATTTTTCCTCTTCGGGGCGCACTTCGCGCTGCTCGGTTTCTCGTGGTAAAGGCGCCGGGGCGAATTCGGCAAATGCATCGAGCAATTCGATGATACCGAAGTTGTTGATTGCAGAACCGAAAAAGACCGGCGTTTGTTCACCCTTCAGATATTTATCCATATCGAATTCGTGACTGGCACCTTTAACCAGTTCGATCTCCTCGCGCAATTCGTCGGCCTGGTCCTTCAACAATTCATCCAAGTGAAAATTATTGAGTCCTTTGATCACTTCGGCTTTTGCAATTTTGCCGCCGTGCTGCGGGCTGAATAAATGAATTTCATCCTTGTAGAGGTGATAAACCCCCTTAAAGCGCTTGCCCATACCGATCGGCCAGGTCATAGGCGCGCATTCGATTTTCAAGACGCTTTCGACTTCATCGAGCAATTCGATCGGCTCGCGCCCTTCCCTATCCAGCTTGTTGATGAAGGTCAATATCGGTGTCGTGCGCAACCGGCAGACTTCCATCAATTTGATCGTTCTATCCTCGACGCCTTTCGCGACATCGATCACCATTAACGCCGAATCGACCGCGGTCAATGTGCGATAGGTGTCTTCGGAGAAGTCTTCATGACCGGGCGTGTCAAGCAGGTTGATGATGCTGTCTTTGTGCTCGAACTGCATCACCGAGGTCGTAACCGAAATACCCCGCTCTTTTTCCATTTCCATCCAATCGGAAGTGGCATGACGCGCCGCTTTGCGCCCCTTGACAGAGCCTGCCAACTGAATCGCACCGCCGAACAGCAACAGTTTTTCGGTAATCGTGGTTTTACCGGCGTCGGGATGGGAAATAATCGCGAAGGTACGTCTGCGGCTCAGTTCTGAAAGTAACTCTGACATGGATATTCAATAAATTAAGATGGGATAAAAACAGCGAATTATACCGTATTATCAATTCCTTCGTATTTTCAATATAATGGCGCAAGTTGGCTTGGCCAGTAGATATAGCCTTAAATGAAACACCGGATATGAACTCATCAATGGAGAAAGCTATGACCGTTTTATATCGTTTAATCGCCGCAATGGTATTCATGAGTCTGTCTGCCTGTTCAAGCATGTATTACAGCGGCCTCGAAAAAATCGGAATTCCGAAACGAGACGTTATGGTACACCGCGTTGAGAAAGCCCGGGATACGCAAGAAGAGACCAAGGAGCAATTCAAATCTGCTCTTGAGCAATTTACCGCATTGACCGATTTCAAGGGCGGCAATCTCGAATCCACTTATAAAAAGCTTAACGGCGAATACGAAGCCAGCGTAAAAAAAGCCAAAGAGGTCAACAAACGTATCCGCGATATCGAGGATGTCTCCGGCGCCTTGTTCCGCGAATGGGAACAAGAGATCAATCAATACAGTAGCGCCGCGCTAAAACGTAACAGCCAACAAAAATTAGACGCGACGAAGGTACATTATCAGCAACTGATCGGCGCGATGAAACAGGCCGAAGCACGTATCGAGCCGGTCTTGTCGGTGTTCAAAGACCAAGTGCTGTACCTGAAGCATAATCTGAACGCGCAGGCAATCGCCTCGCTCAAAGGCGAGTTGGGATCGATACAATCGGACGTCTCAGCACTGATTATTGCAATGGAAAAATCGATCAACGAAGCCAACGCCTTCATCAGAACGATGGAAAGCAAATAGCCGGCCATACATCGAAGCGCCGATTCACTATTCACTATTCACTATTCACTATTCACTATTCACCATTCACCATTCACCATTCACCATTCACCATTCACTGCTAACTGCTAACTGCTAACAAAATGATAAGCCACCGAATACGTGCTTCATTGCTAGTAAAGACAGAACTTATTCAGACGGGCTATAATCGATTCATTTTGATAAAGCTGAATTCCAGGAGACATTTTAATGACCGATACCAAACATTGCCGCCTTTTGATTTTGGGTTCCGGGCCTGCCGGATACACTGCCGCCGTCTATGCCGCGCGAGCCAATCTCAATCCAGTCATGATCACTGGCCTTGAACAAGGCGGTCAATTGACCACCACAACCGATGTCGATAACTGGCCCGGCGATGTCGAAGGCCTGCAAGGCCCAGATCTAATGGAAAGAATGCGCAAGCATGCGGAACGTTTCAATACCGAAATCGTTTTCGACCATATCCATACTGCCGACTTATCCGCCCGCCCTTATAAACTGACCGGCGATTCCGGTATTTATACCTGCGACGCATTGATCATCGCAACCGGCGCTTCGGCAAAATATTTAGGTATGGAATCCGAGGAAGCCTTCAAAGGCAAGGGTGTGTCAGCTTGCGCCACCTGCGATGGTTTTTTCTATAAAAACAAACCTGTTGCGGTCATCGGCGGCGGCAATACCGCAGTCGAAGAGGCGCTATACTTGTCTAACATCGCCTCGCAAGTAACCATCGTGCATCGCCGCGACAAATTCCGTTCGGAAAAAATCCTGTCCGATAAGCTGATCGACAAATCGAAAAACGGCAATGTCGTAATCGAATGGGATTATACGCTGGATGAAGTGCTAGGCGACGACATGGGCGTGACCGGTATCCGAATCAAAAGCACCAAGACCGAAGAAACCAAGAATGTGGATGTACATGGTGTATTCATCGCGATCGGCCATACGCCTAATACCGGCATCTTTCAAGGTCAACTCGAGATGGACCACGGCTACATCAAGGTCAAAAGCGGCCTGCAAGGCAATGCGACCGCGACCAGCGTACCGGGCGTTTTCGCTGCCGGCGACGTGATGGATGCCGTTTACAAACAAGCCATCACCTCGGCCGGCGCGGGCTGCATGGCGGCGCTGGATGCCGAAAAATACCTGGATGAAATGGAGTAATACGGCGCACTTGGATTGTAAGTATTCAGACCCCGTTGGCTAATTACCGCAATCCAGGCGTATTGTTGGCCTTCCCCTTTGAAAAAGGGGGATTGAGGGGGGTTATTTAAAAAATCTCCCCTAGCCCCTCTTTTTCAAAGAGGGGGGACTGAAATACTTACCTTGGATTTCTTTCGATTAATGAGCCCCCGTCATTCCGCCATGAACTGGCGGAATCCAGTGCCATGGATGGCAAGCTTTTGAGGCACATTAGAGCTACGTAGGGTACGCGCGTACCATGACAACCCCACCAATGCTATACTTCGCGCGGTCACATTTGCGGCTTTCTAACGCGCTCTTTTGTCCGGTAGCTGCGTTACCTACATGGATGTAGGTAAGGGGCGTGAGCAGGAGCGGAAGCTTTGCGAAAACAGTTACATAGCTTAGCTTAACGCCTGTTTTCGCGCCTTGCTACCGAACAAA
>SLIO01000203.1 GCA_007135635.1 Methylomicrobium sp.
TATTTAAAATAGCGCTTTATTTGAGCATTAAAAACCTGTGAAATTCAAAAAATATTTTGATGTCATCGTAATCGGCGGCGGTCATGCCGGAACCGAAGCCGCTTTGGCAGCCGCCCGAAGTGGTGCGCAAACCTTGTTACTCACCCAAAACATCGACACGCTGGGGCAAATGAGTTGTAATCCGGCGATCGGAGGCATCGGCAAGGGACATCTGGTCAAGGAAATCGATGCGCTTGGCGGGATCATGGCCGAGGCGGTCGATCATGCTGGCATTCAGTTCCGTATTCTAAACGCCAGTAAAGGACCTGCAGTCAGGGCAACCCGCGCCCAAGCTGACCGTAGCCTTTATAAGCAATACGTTCGTAGTGCGTTGGAAAATCAAGTGAATCTGGCCTTGTTTCAACAAACTGTGTCCGACTTGATCGTCGAAGGTGATCGAATCGCCGGTGTTAAAACCCAAATGGGGCTCGAGTTTCGTGCGCGTGCCGTGGTGTTGACCGCCGGGACATTTTTGGCCGGGCGCATTCATATCGGTTTGGAAAATTATACCGGTGGACGCGCCGGCGATGCGGCTTCGGTCGAATTGGCCGAGCGTTTACGCGAATTACCGTTCCGCATCGATCGCTTGAAAACCGGCACGCCGCCGCGTATTGACGGGCGCACGATCGATTACAGTCGTTTGGAAAAACAATTCGGCGACGATCCGGTTCCGGTTTTTTCGTTTTTGGGCAAACGCGAGCAGCACCCGCGTCAAATCCCTTGCTTTATCACGCGGACTAATAGCCGAACGCATGAAATCATTCGATCCGGTCTGGATCGTTCGCCGATGTATACCGGCGTAATCGAAGGCATCGGGCCGCGCTATTGTCCTTCTATCGAAGATAAGATCGTGCGTTTCGCCGATCGCGACTCGCATCAGATCTTCATTGAGCCGGAAGGCTTGAATACGAACGAGATTTATCCGAACGGTATTTCAACCAGCTTGCCATTCGATGTGCAATACGAGTTTGTAAGATCGATGCTCGGTTTCGAAAACGCCGAAATCATTCGACCGGGCTATGCGATCGAATACGACTTTTTTGATCCGCGGGATCTTAAGTCGTCATTGGAAACCAAGCACATGCCGGGTTTATTTTTTGCCGGGCAAATCAACGGCACGACCGGCTATGAAGAAGCCGCCGCGCAAGGCTTGATCGCAGGGCTCAATGCCGCCCGCTCGACTCGCGATCAGGAAAGTTGGTGTCCGGCTCGCGACGAGGCATACATCGGCGTGATGATTGATGATCTGATAACGCGCGGCACGCAAGAGCCGTACCGGATGTTTACGAGTCGTGCCGAATATCGGCTGTTGTTGCGCGAAGATAACGCTGATCTACGCTTGACTGAAGCCGGCCGCGAGCTGGGCTTGGTCAGCGACGAGCGTTGGTGCGTGTTCGAGCATAAGCGCGAACAAATCGGTGCTTTGCAAATAGAACTGTCTAAAAAATGGCTCCGGGCCGAAACGGAAGAAGCTAAACAAGCCGAAGCGTTTTGGGGCAAGCCGTTGCAGCGCGAAGTCAACTTGATGGATTTGTTGCGCCGTCCCGAAGTGGATATCGAGCGGTTGTTGACCTTTGTCGAGCGAGATCAGATTCCGGAACAAGTGTCCGAGCAAGTCGCGATACAGGCCAAATATTCAGGTTATATAGATAGACAGCAGACTGAAATCGATAAGGCCAAACGTTTTGATCATTTGCGCTTGCCGGAAACGATCGATTACCGCAACGTCTCGGGTCTTTCGAACGAAGTTTGTGAGAAACTCAGAAAACAGCAGCCCGAAACGTTGGGACAGGCTTCGCGAATTCCCGGTGTGACGCCGGCTGCGATATCGTTGTTGCTAGTCCATTTAAAGAAGAAAAGCGCCTGATGGATGTCTGCCGGAATCAACTTCAGGCCGGTCTCGATGAATTAAACCTAAAGCTGAGCGATGAACAGATCGACCGCTTGTTGAGTTTCATTGGGCTGATCGATAAATGGAATAAAGCATTCAATCTAACCTCGATCCGTGACCAAGAAGCGATGGTAAGTCTGCATCTGCTCGATAGTCTTGCGATTTTACCTTATGTTGTCGGGCAATCAGTCATCGATATCGGGACCGGCGCCGGATTGCCGGGCATTCCGTTGGCTGTTTGCCGTCCGGACAAAGTCTTCACGTTATTGGATAGCAACAGCAAAAAAACCCGTTTCGTGCAACAGGTTGTTTTAGAGTTGAAATTGGTTAATGTTCAGGTTTGTCATAGCCGAGTTGAGAGCTTTAAGTCTGAACACTTGTTCGATACGGTCATTACGCGAGCGTTTACGAATTTGCCCGACATGCTGAAAATGACCGGGCATTTGATCGCGCCGGGCGGAGTGTTGTTGGCGATGAAAGGCCAGTATCCCGAGCAGGAGTTGCAGCAAGTCGGGGTGGGCGCGACAGTGATACCGGTAAGGGTCCCGGGAATAGAAGCGCAGCGATGCCTGATTCAAATTAACAAGCCTACGCAGCGGGAGTGAACGAGTGGGAAAGGTGATAGCAGTTACCAATCAAAAAGGCGGTGTCGGCAAAACGACGACCAGTGTTAATCTGTCCGCAGCTTTGGCGGGTGCGAAAAGAAAAGTATTGTTGGTAGATCTCGATCCTCAAGGCAATGCCGCAATGGGTTGCGGCGTCGATAAAGAAGCGGTGCAATATTCCAGTTACGATTTGTTATTAGAAGATGTGCCGGCAGCCGAGACCGTCGTTAAGCAGGAATCATGCGGCTTTTCGATCATTCCGGCCAATTCTGATTTAACCGCGGCTGAAGTCAAGATGCTGCAGATCGAACGCAGGGAGAGGCGACTAGCAGAAGCCTTGCTGCCGATCAAGGATCAATACGACTATATATTGGTCGATTGTCCGCCGTCGTTGAATATGTTGACATTGAACGCGATGGTGGCAGCCGATAGCGTGTTGATTCCAATGCAATGCGAATATTATGCGCTGGAAGGTTTATCGGCGCTGATGTCGACGCTGAGAAACATCCAGAGCTCTGTGAATCCAGTATTGCATCTCGAAGGAATATTAAGAACGATGTTCGATAATAGAAGCCGCTTGACTAAGGATGTGTCCGATCAACTGATCGAATATTTTGGAGAAAAAGTTTTTCGTACCACGATCCCGCGCAATATCCGCTTGGCCGAAGCGCCGAGTCATGGGTTGCCTGTGTTGCAGTACGATAAGTCGTCGCGCGGCGCCTTGGCTTATATCGCGTTAGCGGGCGAAATGATTAGAAAAGAGAAAAAATAAGGCAATTATGGCGGTACAAAAACGAGGTTTGGGTCGGGGTCTGGATGCATTATTGGGCGATGCGCCACCAGCAACAGAGAAAAAAAACGAATTGCAAAAACTGCCTATCGAATGGTTGCAGCGCGGAAAGTTTCAGCCCAGAAAGGATATCGATCCGGAAAAGATTAAAGAATTAGCCGATTCGATCAAGGCACAGGGGATCATTCAGCCTATTGTGTTGCGTAAAATCGGCGACGAGCGTTATGAAATTGTTGCCGGCGAGAGGCGTTGGCGCGCAGCGCAATTGGCCGGTTTGCAAGAAGTGCCCGTAGTCGTGCGCGATATCGACGACAAAGGAGCGATGGCGATCGCGCTGATCGAAAATATTCAACGCGAAGACTTGAATCCGCTCGAAGAAGCCGAAGCCTTAAAAAGACTGCTCGAGGAGTTTGAGTTGACGCATCAGCAAATTGCCGACGCAATCGGTAAGTCCCGCGCGACTGTCACCAACTTGTTGCGCCTGATGGAGTTGCAACCGGAAGTTAAACGGCTTTTAATCGATAAACAAATCGAAATGGGGCATGCTCGGGCTTTATTGCCGCTCGGTCGTGATTTGCAAGTTCAAGCGGCCCAGAAAATCGCCAAACAAAGCCTTTCGGTTAGGGCTGTGGAAAAACTGATCAGGGACTTGCAGACCGAGCCGCAGAAAAACGAACCGGCAGAAATCGACCGAGACACGCTTCGATTGCAGGAAGACTTAACATCGAAACTCGGCGCGAAAGTTTCGATCAATCATAAACAAAACGGCTCCGGCAAACTGGTGGTGGCTTATTCTAGTCTGGAACAATTGGACGGTATCATCGAACAGCTCAATTATTCGCAAAACCGGATTACCGACTGATTTATGGTGTCCGGTATTTGCAAGTAACGTTCATGAAGGCCTGGCCATCGCCCCGGCAAATGAAAGTTCTCTGGTGGGGAGGGTACGGTCACTCGCCCGACAGGACGCCGTGAATACGACCCTGTAGGCTCGACGGCGGCTTTCCCTGCCGCCGACGCCTGTCGGTCGAGCAACCGCACCCTCTCCGGAACCGGCATTTGCTCTGTCGAGCGCCGTATATCGAAAAATTAGATAA
>SLIO01000399.1 GCA_007135635.1 Methylomicrobium sp.
AATCGGCCGTTTCTTCATGATTACGGTTTTTCAAAACGACTGCATTGATTTTGATGCGTTTGAACCGCGCCTGCCTCGCTGCCTCAATCCCGTTCAGCACCTGAAGCAAATCACCGGTTCGCGTAATATCCTTAAATTTGTCGGCATCGAGCGTATCCAAACTGATATTAAGCCTCTTTACGCCGGCCGATTTAATCGCAGGCGCCATCGCCGTCAATTGAGAACCGTTGGTGGTCAACACCAGCTCATTTAGTCCCTGCAAGCGGCCAAGATTTTCGAGCAATTGCACTGCGCCTTTGCGCACCAGCGGCTCGCCGCCGGTCACACGGATTTTTTTGACGCCCAACTCAGTAAATGCCCGAGCTATCGTATGGATTTCTTCGAGGGTTAAAATTTGCGCACGCGGCAAAAACACCATGTCTTCGGCCATACAATATTGGCACCGAAAATCGCAGCGGTCGGTAATTGAAATTCTTACATAATCGACAATTCTTCCGAAGCGGTCGATCAATTGCGTCGTGTTGGATAATGAACTCATAAGCAATATCGGTTGACTAACGTGGCAATATTATCACAATACGGCTCATAGTCTGTTTTCGTTTACAGTCGATAAATAAGGCGTGACATCATTCTGTCAATTGACTGTTTAAAATAGCCTCCCCATTTCCGAGCCGAAACAGGTTAGAATGTTTTGGTTATCGACTATCGAACAGGAAGGATGACTCCGATGAAAAAACAATTGCACCTCTTATGGCTTGGTTTGTTATTTTCGCTCAACAGTTTCGCAGCCGAACCCGTCACGATACGTCTGGGCATTTTAGAGTTCGGTACTGTAGCCTGGGAAGTGCAGACCTTACAAACAGCTAAATTCGACGAATCCGGCAATTTTAAGCTGTCTATCCATCCACTGGCCAACCCGGAAGCCGGCAAAATCGCACTGCAATCCGGCGCGGTCGATATGATCGTTTCCGACTGGATCTGGGTATCGAAGTTGCGCTCGACGGGCGCCGATTATACGTTTTATCCTTATTCGAATGTCTCGGGCGGTCTCGTTGTTGCCGATAACAGCTCGATCCAGACGCTAAGCGACCTTAAAAATAAGCGCCTAGGCATAGCCGGCGGCGAACTCGACAAAAATTGGTTGCTGCTACAGGCCGTATTTCAACAACAAGACCAAGCCCAAACCACCGCATCCATCGAAAAGGTCTACGGCGCGCCACCTTTACTCAATCAACAAATGCTCAGCGACCGGCTTGATGCCGTAATGACATATTGGCATTTTGCCGCCAAACTTGAAGCTCAAGGTTATCGCCAGATTGCCGATGGTCAAGCGTTGATCAAAAAATTGGGAATAGAAGAGTCGGTTCCGACGCTCGGCTATGTCTTCAAACAAAGCTGGGCCGACCGAAATAAACAAGCAATGACCGGCTTTTTGCAAGCAACTCGGCAGGCCCGCGCATTATTATGCGAATCGGATGAAGCGTGGCAAAAAATCCTGCCGTTAACGCAAACCGATGATGCGCGCACTCAAGGCGTGATGCGTAAGCGTTATTGCGAAGGCGTCGTAAAACAGTGGGGAAACCATGAAAAAAACGCGGCTAACCGCATCTACCGTATTTTGAAAACGGTGAGCCACAACAAATTAACCGGAAAAGACGACAATCTGCAGCCGGGTACATTTTGGGTCACCGATACACAGTAACGTCCGGATGACACACAAGATTTAGAACCCCGATGACATTGGTTACACGAATACCCACAAAAATTATACGGATACCCACAAAACTCGAAATGACGAAAGGAAGCTCTTTCGTCAATAGCGGCACAAGCACCGAAATGCTGCTGCACTCAATCCAAACATGACTTCAACTAAGCTATTAAGCCATCACAGAACACTCAATCTGTTATCGCTTCTACTCTTTATAGGGCTATGGCAAAGCCTTGCCCTTTACCTAAGCGACAACAGCCTACCAACACCCACAACCGTGGCTAAGGTATTCTGGCAAGAAACTTTATCCGGCCAACTGCCTTATCATCTGGGCATAACGCTGCTTAGACTGGTATCGAGCTTTACCATCGCCATGCTGCTCGGCTGCGCGATAGGCATCGTGCTGGGCCGAAGCAAAAAACTGGATGCTTTTTTCGACAACTGGCTGGTAATCTTTTTAAATATTCCGGCCTTGGTGACAATCATTCTGTGCTATGTCTGGTTCGGGCTGGTCGAATCGGCCGCGATTCTCGCGGTCGTCATCAACAAATTGCCGAATGTTGTCGTCACGATTCGTGAAGGCACCCGGGCGCTCGACAAGGACTTATTGGAAATGGCCCGCTGTTATCATTTCGGCAAACGTAAGACTCTGATTCATGTCATTTGGCCGCAACTACATCCTTTTGTAATGGGGGCAACACGCTCGGGACTGGCGCTAATCTGGAAAATCATCCTGGTCGTCGAACTGCTCGGACGCAGTAACGGCATGGGCTATCAATTGCATTTATTTTTTCAACTGTTCGATGTCGCAAGCATTCTGGCCTATACAATTGCATTTGTCGCGGTGATTCAGCTTATTGAATTGGTCGTGCTCAAACCGCTCGACCGCAGAGCGGGAAGATGGCGCCGATGACCGCGATTACAGTCGACATCATTAACAAAAGCTATCCTGCTGCCGGACAGGCCGGCCTGCATCAGGCTATCGCGAATTTAAAGCTATCCTTACCAAGTAACGAATTCATTTGCCTGGTCGGACCGTCCGGCTGCGGCAAAACCACGCTATTGAATATACTCGCCGGATTGGATAAAGATTACAGCGGCGAAATTACCGTAGAGCATCAGCACAAAGTAGCGCAACAGCACAAAGCGCCGAAGATCGGTTATGTGTTCCAAAACCCTCGCCTGCTGCCCTGGCGAACGGTAAGAGAGAATATAACGCTCACCTTACCGAAGGATCATGATCCGAAAAGCGTCGACGCCTTGCTCGAAACCATGCAATTGTTTCAAGCGCAACACGTTTATCCGGAGCGTCTATCTTTGGGCATGAGCCGCCGCGTCTCGATAATCCGCGCTTTCGCGGTCGACCCCGACATCCTCTTGATGGACGAACCCTTCGTGTCGCTCGACGCGCCGACAGCACGCCAAGTCCGGCAGTTATTAATCGAGCTTTGGCTACAGCGTCCGCATACCGTTTTATTTGTCACGCACGATTTGCGCGAAGCGATCGCACTAGCCGACCGACTGATTTTCCTATCGTCGCCGCCAATGCAAGCCATCAGTGACATCAAGGTTCCAATTCCGAGGAACGAACGCAACAACGAAGCCGAGGTCGAATCGTTCAGACAAAAGCTACTACAAGATTATCCTGAAATCCGGTCTTTGTTATGACTTATCAGCATTCGAATTTTGAGCGTTTCTTTGTTGCAGGGTCAGGAAAAATACCCGATACTTGCAAAACTTTATGCCCGACTATCCAAGAAAAGATCGGGCCGACTTCCCACTACCCGGAGGATAACTCAAACATGTTCAAGACAATCCTATTAGGCTTGGCCGCGGCCGGTTTCACTTTCGCTTCAATAACCGTTTCAGCAACTAGCGACGATCAATATCCCGCCAGCAATTTTCAACCTAAAGTCGTTTATATCGACAACGATTTAGCCGAACAGTTGAGCGACAAATCGGTCGACCAGCCTATGAAGAAAATATCAGACGCCGATTCGGCATCGAATGCGCAATTCGATCCCAAATACCCTGCCGCTTATTTCCAGCCTAAGGTTATTTATCCTTAGTTTCTTATCACTCAATTCTTTGAATTTTCCATTTAACGCTTAATAAAAGCACAGGGTTCACAGCGGTGTAAATGCTCATGCCTTGTGTTCTCGATGGTTGAAAAACGATCTAGCACCGTAGGGTGCGCATCGCGCACCTTTCCACGGCGCCAAATTTTGATCTACGATAGCTATAGCCACCCTGTTAACCGGACTCTTTGTCTTGAACTCTTTACGTCAACTCGTTTCGCAAACCGCGATTTACGGTCTAAGCAGCATCATCGGCCGCTTTCTCAATTACCTGCTGGTCCCGCTCTACACCTATACGTTCAGTACCGGCGAATACGGCGTGGTCTCGGAATTTTATGCTTATGCCGGTTTTTTCGCGGTACTGCTGATCGGCGGCCTTGAAACCGGCTATTTCCGATTTCGCAATAAACAGGATTTTTCGAACGAGACGGTCTATGCCGGCGCGCAAAGCTTTCTAGTTTTAGTCAATCTGACTTTTCTGGGGCTCATCGTATTTTTCAACGAGAATTTGGCGGAGCATCTGCATTATGGCGAACATCCTGAATATATCCTTTGGTTTGCATCGATTCTAGTTCTGGACGCAATAACGGCGCTGCCGTTCGCTCGGTTACG
>SLIO01000015.1 GCA_007135635.1 Methylomicrobium sp.
AGTATTCAGCGCATTCAACAAATTCGCTCTCATGAAGCCGAGTTGTTACAAGTAGGCGATTTACTGATTGGTGCGTTGACCTATCTGCATCGGGGGTTACAAACCAGCCGTGCAAAGCTAAATTTAATCGAATTGATTAAGCGACACTCAGGCTACAGCCTGGAGCGCAATACACTGTTGCGGGAAGAAAAATTTAATCTCTTGATCTGGCAAGCAAGGGAATTTCAGTAATGCCCTTGCCCGATTTACTGCCGTTTACCGGTGATTGGTTATCGTATGAAGACGATTTATATCGAACGTATTTGACCAGGATTGTTAATGCCAACTTGAGTTTCAACGGCCTTCCGATCAAATGCCAATACCGTCCTCCTTCCAAAAATAAGCATTTTGGATTTTGGCATGTCATCTCAGAAGGCGACATTGAAGACGATAGACTGCCGGATCTGCGCCGTTGCGAGCGCATTGGCTGGATTGCTTATTTGATTGCCGATGTTGGAACGGATACGGAAATTTCTTGGTGGGAAAACAAACGCGGCAGCAATACCCATGTGGTGATTTGGCATGAACGGGAAAATTTTGCAGTGATTCTGGCGAGGCGCAGCAACTTTTATCTTTTAAAGTCGGCTTACTGTGTCGAATCGCACCGTAGGAAGGCGTTTATCAGGGAAAGGGAAAAATTCTGGCGAGACCGGAAAGGCTGAAGCCGCCCCGGCAAAAACCGACACGGCTTCGAATGCTCCTTCTACAGCATGGTAGATGAGACTGGGGCCATGATAGAGGATTTGACGACGAATAGCAAGGCTGGCTGCTAACGAATACAGAATTTTCAAATTAAAAAGGGGAGGATTAAATTGATATATAAAGAATCAGAAAAATTTCCTATAAAGATCGTCTTACTTTCAAAGGGATGGTTATTTTTATGAGCGACATAATATTAGCAGTAGAACAGTTTTTGATTGATCGACGGAACGAATTTATCGAAAAAGAAGTTATAAAAGAAATTAGAGATAAAAAACAAAAATATGATAAGTTAATTAAGTCATTGAAGGATAAAGAATTAAGTAGTGAAAAAATCACTCAGGAAAAGAGAAAACTCGAAGATGCGACTTTAAAGGCTGAAATAAAGGCGAAACCAGTTGCAGAAGAGAAGTATGAAGTTAATAAGTGGTTCAAAAAAGCCGCCGAAAAAGCCAAGCCGAATATACTTACCCACCCGGCTAAATTCACTAACCCAAAAATAGATACGGCATCATCAATAATATATTATGGTGAACAACAAAACGATGGTTATGTACGTACAGGGAATGTAAATTTATCTGTTCAAGTCGATGTATCGGGAAATGCCGCCACCAACACCATTATTTTCGAATTGTATTCCTTGCTCGGTATAAAATTGTGCAACGCTAAAAAGATAATAAATCACTTTGAGGGTGATTCAGAGTCACTGGTGAATTTTATTTCAGATATTGGAATTGAATATAAGTCATTTAAAAATATATGTTTAAATGTTTATTATGGAATAAATTTAGAACACTCTACTCATGAATTAGTCAAACAAGTCTATTTTCCTGTTAATAAAAACGACTCTAGCTATCATCTGCTGTCAATAGTTACAGCATCAATGCTGATGTTTGATGTTAAAAGCAGGATAGATAGCTTAAATAAGTACCCCGACGGATCATCTATAAGATCGTTAAAAAAAGAAAATAAATTTCATCCTGATGGATTTGATCAAATATTGGGATTAACGGAAATAGGGTTTAGCCACAATGAATTCACAAAAATGGGTAATGTCAGTTACTTGAATGTTAAAAACAAAGGGATAGCTTATTTATTACCATCATATCCACCCAGTTTTCAACCACGCCAAATCCGTTTGCCCCACCAAAATTTCTTCAAAAACAGCCTGAATTCCAGACGCTTCAAAGACGACTTTGAACCACTGGATAAGCTAATTCGCACCGGGCTCAATAATGTCCATATTCGGGAAGGGATTCGGAATTGTCTGAAATACCTTATCGACAAGGTTCTGCAACAGGCCTTTGCGGTGCGAGCCTTTGGCATTGGCTGGTCGCGAACCGAACACTATCAAAACCTGCCGTTATCACAACGCATTTGGCTGGACGATGCCTATTTGGAGCAACGCCAACTGCAAGAAGATTGGTTGGAAGAGATTGTCCGTGCATTCGCCAACTGGATATTGGATAGCTACGAACTGTTATTCAAACGAAGCTGCAAGCAATTGAGTGACTATGAATTGCGCGAAGTCAAGCGTTATGTCGAACTTGCTGTGAGCGATGATCAGGAGTTTTTCAAATGAATTACCGCCAATTTTTATTGCTGCCGCGCCTTAAAATTCACAATGCCAACGCCATGAGCAGCCCTTATACCATTGGCTTTCCGGCGATGACGGCCTGGTTGGGCGCGGTACATGCCTTACAGCGTCACCTACGTCAACATGGTTTGAGCGAGGTAGAACTCACGGGTACTGCCGTCAGTTGTCATCAGTTTGATGTGCAGACCTACCAGGGACCGGGTGATTTTGTTCATTCCATCATTAGCACTGCCAATCCGCTGGATAAAGACGGTAGTCGCCCGGCTTTCATCGAAGAAGCCCGTTGTCATCTGGAGGTTTCGTTATTGATCGAAATTCAGGGCTTGGATAGCGACGATGATCAGAGATTTATCGAACAGGTCAATCAACAAGTGCAACGCATGAAATTCGCTGGTGGTGATGTGCTCTCCGCGAAGCCGGTTGAGTTTTTGTCAGTAGACGAAGATGACGATATGAGTATGAAAAAAGCCCTACATAAGCTGATGCTGGGCTATGTTCTCATTGAACGCCGTGCTCTGTTGGAGGACAGCATGCGTCAGGAGAGCAAGGATGCACTGGATGCGTTGCTCGACTACCTGACCATCCAACACCGCGCCACGCAGGACGGTGAAACGGTCACCTGGGAAAGCAAACGCAAGACAACCGGCTGGCTGGTGCCGGTTGCCGTCGGCTTTCAAGGTATTTCCGAACTGGGTACCGCCAAAAACCAGCGCGATCCCGATACCCCGCACCGCTTCGCCGAAAGTGTGGTGACATTGGGCGAATTTGTGATGCCCTATCGAATCAACAATCTGAACGACATGCTGTGGCAATACCGTGTCGATCTGCAACGCAATTTATATCTTTGCCAAACCCTTTCCAACGCTTAAGGAGCACACCATCATGGCTGTAAAAAATGACGCAACCGTTCTGGCTTTTGAGAAAAAATTGGTCCCTTCCGACGGCTATTTGTATGGGACAAACTGGGCTGAACGGAACAAACAAGTTCCGTTAACAATTATCCCTAAGTCTGTTCGGGGCACAGTTTCTCACCGATTAAAAAAAACAGGAGAAAATGATTTGTTAAAGCTAAATATGGACATAGCTGATCCAAATCCACAAACCGTCGATGCCTGTGCCTTGGCTGAAGATCAGGACACGTTGAAACTCAGTTTTACCTTAAAAGTGTTGGGCGGAATCGAGAAACCCTCAGCAAGCAATGGCCCAGAATTCAATAAGTCCTATCCGAGTGTGGCGCAAAACTATATTACCGAAACCGGTTTTACCGAACTGGCCAAACGCTACGCCATCAACATCGCCAATGGCCGCTATTTATGGCGTAACCGGGTAGGCGCGGAAAAAATCGAAGTAGTGGTCACCTTGAACGAAGGCGAAATGCTGACTTTTAATGCCAAACAATACCCCTTGCGCGATTTCAATACCGACACCCCGGATTTACAGAAGCTGGCCGGTAAAATCGCCGCCGCGTTGAGCGGCAATCTGCCCTATTTGCTGATTCGCGTCGAAGCCTACGCCCTGGTCGGCAACGCTCAAGAAGTCTATCCCAGCGAAGAATTGGTGCTGGATAAAGGCAAGGGCAACAAAAGCAAAATCCTCTACGCAGTCAACGATACCGCCGCGCTGCATTCACAAAAAATCGGCAATGCCATCCGCACCATCGACACCTGGTATCCGGCTTTCGACGAAGCCGGCATCGGGCCTATCGCCATCGAGCCTTACGGTTCGGTCACTAATTTGGGTAAGGCTTTCCGAACCCCGAAAGACAAAGCCGACTTTTACACGCTCTTCGACAGCTTCGCTTTTGGCGAGAAATTGAGCCAAATAGAGCATGAGCATTACGTCATGGCGGTCTTGGTGCGTGGCGGCGTGTTCGGCCAAAGCGGCAAGGATTAGGCTATGCGGTTTTACCAGGAAATTACTTTGATCCCCAATCCGGATGTAAATCGCCATTTCCTCTGGTCTAAAGTCTACCAACAAATCCATCTCGGTTTAGTCGAAGTGCAAAACGAACAG
>SLIO01000004.1 GCA_007135635.1 Methylomicrobium sp.
CCAAAAAGGGGTCAGGTTGAATTAATAATTCAACCTGACCCCTTTTTTGGAATTTGACGCGTCGTGCCCTAAGGCATATAGTGAATCGTGTTATTTATAAGGCGATAGAAATGATTACCGCAAACGATTTAAAAACCAAAGGCATTGCTTGTTTAGAAGAAAGTCTTGCCAATCAACCGGAGGCCGTGATTACTGTACGAGGTAAAGAGTCTTTTGTCGTAATGAAGATCGATCATTATCACTACCTGCGTGAAATGGAGCTGGAAGCTGCGCTCTATGAAGCGAAGCAGGATGTTTCGTCAGGCCGTTTCAGCAAGGACAATATTGACCAGCATATAACCGAGTCATTTGTTGAATGACTTATAGCCTGATCTTTACCGACAGTTACAAAAAACGTGCTCGGCGTTTTGCAAAGCAACACCCGGAATTAAAGGAGCAGTACCGAAAAACCTTACTATTACTGTCTCAAAACCCTTTTCATCCGGCACTACGGTTACATGCACTCAAAGGCAAATTAGCCGATTTGCATTCTGTATCGATCAATCTCAGCTATCGAATAACCATTGAAATGATCATTTCCGAAAAAGAGATCATTTTGGTTAATGTCGGGAGCCATGATAAGGTTTGTCAAGGTTGATCCAAATTGATTGTGTAAAGACGGGGTCAGGTCTTTTATTTATGATAAATACTCGGGGAAAGTCTTACCATGACAAGAAATTACAAAATCACAACATGGAACGCTACCAATCTTTTATCACTTGAGGCAAAGGTTTACAAATACTGAAATGAGGCGATATTGCTTATGTCTGAAGGAAATAGGTGATTGTTTTGGATTGCATTAATCTGCCGTGATCAGAATCATTAAAAATCATAAATCAAAGACCTGACCCCCCTTTTGTGACCCCCCTTTTGTAAATCAAAGACCTGACCCCTATTTTTGTTGGTGACCCCTATTTTTGACCTTTATTTTCCTAAATGGTTGATTCCTTGATCCTACGAATGATATGTTATAACATAATTACGCGACCCCTATGCTAAGTCGTCGAATTTATCGATGTTGATTAGTACGGAGATCTTTTAACCACATAAATTTGGAGAAATAACCCATGAAAAAAAATAAACTGATGTTTATGTCACTGATCGCACTCGGTTTAAATATCTCAACCCAAGCTGAGGCACATTCAACGGATCTATCAGGATATTATATAGGTATCGATAGTGCACAAACTCTAACGCGGGGCACTTATACTGGATTGAGTAACCCAAATTATGGAAGACTAACATTACTGTATAACCATGGCGATCATTATCACGGTATAGGAACCTACAGTTATACTGGCTCTTCGGATGCAGCAACCATAGTGGACACTAATGCCAACAATCGTATTCCCGAGACCTATACGAATGAAGCGCCTTTACAATTGAGCCTCGGCAGCGGGAGTTTATATAACGGCAAATTAACGTCGCAAAATAATACATCCGAATACGGCAATCTTAAGTTCGAACTTGTCGATTCCTTGGCTGGACACGATTCGGGTAGTGAGGAGTTTGTATTATTTAACAGCAGTAATGGCCGCTGGAATACTTTACTGGGCAACACTTCTATCGGTTTGCAATTGATTTCCGCAACACCTGGACTATATATAGGTGACGAAAACACCGCTAACTTATTTGCCAGCAGCGATACGGTTAGCCTTAATAGTTACTTACAAAATGGCATTTTTAGCCCGATTTTTTGGACTGCCATCGATGCGGCTATCGACACATTTACAGCTGAATTTCGTTTGGTTGGCTTAGAAGATGCAAATATCAATTCCGGACGTTTTTATTTTGATGTTAAGCCAGTTCCGGTACCCGGAGCAGTTTGGCTATTTTTATCAGGTTTGTTAAGCCTAATCGGCATGTCACGAACACGTAATGCGCTGAAAGGTTAACATCGACAATTACTTAATCATCTCCATTAGGATATAGAATTTAAGAAGACCTTTTTTTAGGCATGCTCCATACCTTGAAATCTAACTGTTTCCTCTTTAGCCTGTTTTCAGGGTTTAGGGCATGCCTATAGGGACCGGCGTGAACTGGTTTTTTGGATAGATTGACGGCAATACAACCACCAAGGATGGTGGAAATGCCGATTTTTCAGTGAGCAAAGCGGACCAAAATCCGAACCTCTTGTGGGATAGCTAGGCACGATTAAACCTGAATGGGTTGGATCCTTTATCAAAGGGTCTCAACTCGTGAAGTCCTGCAAAAATTTTGAATCTATATTGAAACTGTTCTAGCAAGCTTCCGCGCCAAAACATCGATTTGATGAACGATGATGCCCAGCATTTGCATTTGTAATTGTCGCCTCCGACATGCCAGCCATCGGTCAAGTTTTTCCGGGTCCAGCTCCGGATTGTTTCGGCCTTCCGAATGAATCCAACCCAGCAAGCGGTCCAGCACTATGTGATCGTCGTCGAGATAAGCACCATCGCAAGGTGTAATGTTCCAATCGGAACTACCGTAACAGACGATTTCGAATCCGGCATTCAGCAACTCACCGTACAGTCGCCGCCCGCACTTCGCCCCGCCCGTTTCCGAGCCGTTCAGTCGGCGCGCTTCCATCGATGCATCGTAACAATGTAATAGGGCGTCTTCGAATTCACTGTCCGGATACGGCGGAAACAATACCGTCTCGCCGTCGTAATTGATCGTGGCGTAAAACAAGCCGCCCGGTTTTAACCGAAAATAAAAGCCGGCCAAGGTTTGTTGCAGCGGGACCAAGTCCATGAATGCATGCGCAGTGATGATATCAAAACAGTTCAGAGCGGAGCGAAAATCTGTCAATGGAGTGCAGACACGTTGAAATTCGATACGGTCTTCGTCGTTTACGGCGCTGAGGCGGCCCGCTCCATTTTCGACCGAAAAACCTTTGCTTTGTAAAAGATTGGTGATCTCTTTTTCAGCGATGTCAAGCAGGCCGGATTCGATATCAAGTCCGGTCAAGCGCATCACGCCATTGTCGCTGTTGCCAAGGATACGTCGGAGCATCGATCCTGTGCCGGTTCCGACATCGAGCAAGTCGAGCGGATTTCTGACGGAAATCTCATTCAGGAAGCGCCGCCAAACGTCAGGATTTAGACTACGTTGATCCAGCGCGTATTTGGCTTGTAGAAACTCGGCGAATGCATCCAATGGCTATTCCCGATAAGCCGCCCAATCGCGCTCGTTTTCCCACAATTTGACGGTCAATTTTTGCTCGCCGAAATCAAGCCGTGACCGCAATGCGTCGTGAATGATACGCGCGAAATGCTCGAGCGACGGATTGAGGCCTTCGAACGCAGACAGGTCGTTCAGCGTGGCATCCCGGAATTCATCGATCAAACCGGTCAACGCATTTTCCAGATCGACGATATCGACCAGATAGCCGTGCTTGTCCAAGCGATCGTGCTCGATCCGGATTTCGGCGCGGTAATGATGACTGTGGCGTTGGTTTTCGGCGCCCCAGTCGCCGCCGACCAGATAATGTTGCGCGATGAAATCTCTGCAAATGGCAAGTTGATACATAAACACCTCAATCGTCGTGGTAATCGAAAATAATCTGCAGCGCCGCGTCTTTTTGCCCGGCATTCGTGTCGAAAGCTTGCTTGCATTGATCGAGCCTGAACCGATGCGTAATCCAACTCGCCGGCCTGATAACATCGAGCCAATGCCAAGCCAATGCGATGCGCCGGCTCTTGTCCCAGCGGCCGGACAGCAACGGATTCATCGTGCTGACCTGGCTCGACAGCAATTGAATGCGCCGCCGGTGGAAATGCCCGCCCAGATCGACATCGACTCGCTTGTTGCCGTACCATGAACCGACCAGAATGCGCCCTGAAAACCCGGTCATGTCTATGGCCCGATTCAATGCCTCGTTGTTGCCGGACAATTCGATCACCAGGTCGAAGCCATCCGTACCGTCCTCGCACAGACAGTCTTGCAGATCGCACCATGCGCTGTCTTCGTTCGGATCGATACTTCGCGCGGCGCCGATGCGTGTCGACATCTCCCGCCGCATTGCAACCGGGTCGGCCGTGACCAGGGAAGTCAAAGGAAAACGCGCCAACAGTTCGCAGGTCAACAATCCGACGACGCCCTGCCCGAAGACCAACACCCTTTCGCCCAAGAGCGGCACGGCATCCATCACGAAATTGACCGCCGACTCCATGTTCGGCAGAAATAGTGCATCGAGCGGCGACAAACCGTCCGGAATCGGCAGGCACTCGCCGATAGCAACAACGGCATAATCCTGATGGGGGTGAAACGCAAACACCTTGCGCGCGAGCCAGCTTTTATCGACACGCGCACCGACCTCGACG
>SLIO01000038.1 GCA_007135635.1 Methylomicrobium sp.
CGATTTGATGTTCTTCTTTAACGGCAGAGACTTTCGATATGCCGCGTCCCAAATTTCCGTGCATGACATGTAGTCCGCCGCTCTTGGCAAAAGGTTTATCGACGGTACACAATACTTCGGGGTCAAGTGAGGCTGCCGGGCAAGGTTCCCAAGTCAATTGGCCGTCGACGAGTTTGGGTTCCTGCGTATAATGTTGCATGCCCCGTTCGTCGGCGACAGTGATGATGTCTTTGTGCAACAGGCCATTGCGTAATAGTTCTCCGATCAAGACTCCCATGCCGCCGGCCGCCTGGAAATGATTCACATCGGCGGGGCCGTTTGGATAGATTTTGGCGATTAGCGGGACAACTTTCGACAGATTATCGAAATCGTCCCAATTGATGACAATGCCTGCCGCGCGGGCGATCGCCACCAAATGCATGGTGTGGTTCGTCGAGCCGCCTGTCGCGAGCAGTCCGACGATGGCATTGGCAATGGCTTTTTCGTCGACAACATGGCCGATTGGGCGGAAATCGTTACCCAGTGCCGTGAATTTCAATACCTGCTTGGTGGCTGCTTTAGTTAATTCGTCGCGCAGCGGCGTATAGGGATTGATGAACGAGCTTCCGGGTAGATGCAGACCCATGATTTCGACAATCATTTGGTTGGTGTTCGCGGTACCGTAAAAAGTACAAGTACCGGGACCGTGGTAGGCTTTTGATTCGGATTCAAGCAGTTCCTTGCGTCCGATTTTGCCTTCGGCATATTGTTGGCGAGTGCGTGCTTTTTCTTTGTTGGTAATGCCGCTAGTCATCGGTCCGGCAGGGACGAATACGGCAGGTAGATGACCGAAGCTCAATGCGCCCATTAACAAGCCGGGTACGATTTTATCGCAAACTCCCAAATATAAAGCGGCATCGAACATGTCGTGGCTCAAACTGATTGCGGTCGACATCGCAATGATGTCGCGACTGAACAATGAGAGTTCCATGCCGGGTTGTCCTTGTGTGACACCGTCGCACATCGCTGGAACACCGCCGGCGAATTGCGCGACGCCGCCAGCATCTCTGGCCGCAGATTTTATCAGTGTTGGAAAGTCTTTGTAGGGTTCATGCGCGGACAGCATGTCGTTATAAGCGGAAACGATTGCGACATTGGCTTTTTGGTCTGCGGCTAGGTCTGTTTTTTCCGAAGCAGCGCAAGCGGCGAAGCCATGCGCGAGATTGCCGCAGCCAAGTGCTGAGCGATAAGGGCCTTTTTTGACCGCAGAATCAATTCTAGCTAAATATAGGGCGCGGCTTACACGGCTGCGTTCAATAATGTCTTCGGTAACTGAGTTAAGAATGGGATGCATGAAATCTTCCTTCTGGTGGAGGTCGCGTATCTATCGCAAATAACGTAAAAGATGAATAAAGAATCTCTCTTGCTATGCTTGAGAGGTGGTTGTCGTTAAGTTATCGGGACTTGGAGATCGTGTTGGTTAGGTTGAGCCTAGCTTCGTAGTCGTCGATTAATGTGCCGGATAAGACTAAGCAGCGTTGCTTTAAAGTTTTTTGCGATTGCATAGGCGATAAGGTAAAAGTGTTATTTAACAGAAGGTAATTAAGTGTTTTGGCTATCGATCAATCACCTTAAAGCAAATATTAGGCCGTTGGGCTTTGTGTTTGTAAGTTATTGTTATGTTTGTGTTGTTGTTTCGCGTTCACTTGTGTCTGAATCATTTGAAGGGCAAATTTAAGTGGGAATTATACATCTAAACCGGTGCTTGCACCAAAATAGCCAAAAATCGTCCAATGGCGCGTGCTAGAGAGTCGGTGCTGTTGAAGTCGGTGAAGAAGAGTGAATTGGGTTTGCGTTAATGACTGATTTTAAACTTTATCGATGTCGGGTACAATTGCCGGCCTTTGTTGATCCGGTATCGGAAATGGTGCTTAGAGGAAATCTTAAATGACTGTTTTAGTTGGAATCATTATGGGTTCGACTTCCGATTGGGAGACGATGCGGTTTGCGGCCGAAAAGCTTGAGCAATTCGGCATTGCTCATGAAGTTGAGGTCGTGTCCGCGCATCGAACGCCGGATAAATTATTTGCTTATGCCGATGCTGCGGAAAGCAGAGGTTTGGAAGTGATCATCGCCGGCGCAGGCGGGGCGGCGCATTTGCCCGGCATGGTCGCGGCTAAAACAGCGGTTCCGGTCTTGGGTGTGCCAATTCAATCCAAAGCGCTCAACGGAATGGATTCTTTATTGTCGATTGTGCAAATGCCGGCCGGTATTCCGGTTGGAACATTAGCGATTGGTAAGGCCGGAGCGATCAATGCGGCGTTGCTGGCGGCAGCAATAGTCGGCAATAAATATCCCGAATACCGGGAAGCTGTGCACCATTTTAGACAGCAACAGACTGATGCAGTGCTTGCAAATGCCGATCCGAGGAGTGTTGAGTGATGATGATTGGTATTTTGGGTGGTGGACAATTGGCACGAATGCTGGCATTGGCCGGAAAACCCTTGGGCTTGCAATTCATGTTTCTGGATCCTGCGGACGAGGCTTGTGCGAGCGAATTAGGCGAGCATTTGCAAGGCGATTATTCGGATCGTACTCTGTTGGCGCAAATGGCCGAGCGTTGCGATGTGGTGACTTACGAATTCGAAAACGTTCCTGTCGAGATAATCGATTTTATCGCTGAAAAAACGCCTGTTTATCCATCGGCTAAAGCCTTGGCAGTAGGCCAGGACCGCTTGACCGAAAAGAATTTTTTTCGTGAGTTAGGTATTCCGACCGCGCCTTATTATGCGGTCAATAGTTTCGAGCGCTTGCAGGAGGTGATGCAGCAAATTGGTTGGCCGGCTATTTTGAAGACCCGAAGACTTGGCTATGACGGAAAAGGCCAAGCCATTTCTCGATCTTCGGCCGATTTACAGGAAGCCTGGCGGGAACTGGAAGGTTCGCCGGTCATTGTCGAAGGTTTCGTGCCGTTTCGCCGAGAGGTTTCTATCATCGCTGCACGCAATGCTTCAGGGGCGATCGTTTATTATCCCTTATCCGAAAACCAGCATCGAGGCGGTATTCTTCGCTTGGCCAAGAGCTGCGATAACGATCCGTTGCAGTCGCAAGCGGAATCGATAATTACAAGATTACTGGAAGCTTTGGATTATGTTGGTGTAATGGCGCTGGAGTTGTTCGATGTGGACGGGCATCTAGTTGCTAACGAATTTGCACCGCGCGTGCATAACTCGGGTCATTGGACGATTGAAGGCTCCGAAACCAGCCAATTTGAAAATCATTTGAGAGCGATACTGGATCAACCGTTGGGTGACACTAAAACACGCGGTTTTGCCGCGATGCAAAATTTTATCGGCGGTGTGCCGACCTTAAAAGAGATGTTGGCTCTGACCGAAGTTCATATACATCTGTATAACAAGACGCCAAGAAAAGGCCGTAAAATCGCTCATGCCACAGTCAGATCGGATTCTCCGGAGGCATTATTGGGGCGGATAGCAGTGTTGGCAAAGCTTGCCGAGCAGACTGACGATTCCTGACAGTAATTTTCCGAAATCAGTTTCTGGACCGCATCGATGTTTATAGGATAGACTGACATGATTATTTATTTAGATTGTGATTATGACTTACTGTATTGCCGCTTCGCTCAATGAAGGCCTCGTTTTGGTATCCGATTCCAGAACCAACGCAGGGATCGATAATGTCAGCACTTACGGAAAAATGCATGCGTTCGATACGAATGGCGACCGAAAAATTATTCTGTTGAGCGCGGGTAATTTGGCGACGACTCAGGCCGTTTTAGAGCAGTTAAAACGCGATAAGCTTAAGGATGCGAAAGTTAACATCAATTCTGTGGATTATCTGTCGGAAGCGGCCAATTATCTTGGCCAAGTCAGCCTCGAAAAACAAAAACAGCATCTCGATACCGAAGGTCAGTCGGCGTTTAATCCGTCTGCTACTTTCATTCTTGCCGGTCAAATTGGCAGCGAGCCGTCGGGGGCTTATATGATCTATGCCGAAGGCAACAGTATCACGACTTCACCGCATACGCCGTTTCTACAGATTGGCGAAAGCAAATACGGTAAACCGGTTTTGGACCGCTTTTTGAAGCTCGAAACGCCTTTGGACGAAGCCGCGCGCTGCTGCTTGGTCTCGATGGATTCGACGATACGCAGTAATGCCAGCGTCGGGCCGCCGGTCGAGATGTTGATTTACCGCAAAGACAGTTTCAGTCTCGATGAATATTATTGTTTCGAGGCGGAGGACCCGTATATGGTTGATCTGAGGAAAAGTTGGGAAAATACTTTGCGTGAGGCCTTCGCGAAATTGCCGCCGTTGTTGACACAGTACGCTAAGCCATTGCA
>SLIO01000073.1 GCA_007135635.1 Methylomicrobium sp.
CAATCGATTGTTTTTTACCGGTCGCTTTGTCTTTAGCCGAGACATTCAAGATACCATTTGCGTCAATATCGAAAGTCACCTCGACTTGTGGAACGCCGCGCGGTGCCGGTGGGATATCGGCCAGATCGAAACGACCCAGCGATTTGTTACCGCTGGCAACTTCCCGTTCGCCCTGCAAAACATGGACTGTTACAGCCGTTTGATTGTCGTCCGCCGTTGAAAAAACCTGAGACGCATTGGTCGGAATCGTCGTGTTTTTCTCGATCAACTTGGTCATTACACCGCCCAAGGTTTCAATACCAAGCGATAGAGGCGTCACATCGAGCAACAATACATCTTTGACATCGCCGCCCAATACACCGGCTTGAATCGCAGCGCCTAAGGCGACCGCTTCATCGGGGTTAACATCCTTACGCGGTTCTTTGCCGAAGATCGATTTAACGAATTCTTGAACGCGAGGCATCCGAGTTTGACCACCAACCAATATCACATCGTCGATGTCAGACGCAGATAAGCCGGCATCTTTTATCGCCATTAAACAGGGGCCTTTGGTTTTATCAATCAGGTCATCCACCAAGGATTCCAGTTTAGCCCGAGTCAATTTGACATTTAAATGTTTTGGGCCTGTTGCATCGGCCGTGACGTAAGGCAGATTGATATCGGTTTGTTGCGAAGAAGACAATTCGATTTTGGCTTTTTCGGCTGCTTCTTTAAGTCTTTGCAGCGCCAAAGGATCGTTGTGTAAATCGATTCCGTTGTCGCGTTTGAATTCGTCGGCCAGAAAGTCAATGATTCTAAGGTCGAAGTCTTCACCGCCGAGGAAGGTGTCGCCATTGGTCGACAATACTTCGAACTGATGCTCGCCTTCGATTTCAGCGATCTCAATGATTGAAATATCGAATGTACCACCGCCTAAGTCGTATACGGCGATTTTCATGTCGCCTTTTGGCTTGTCCATACCGAATGCCAATGCTGCTGCCGTCGGTTCGTTGATGATACGCTTGACGTCGAGACCGGCGATACGACCTGCGTCCTTGGTAGCCTGACGTTGAGAATCGTTAAAATAAGCCGGTACGGTAATGACCGCTTCTTTGACTTCCTCGCCTAAATAAGCTTCAGCGTCTTTTTTCAGCTTCATCAATACACGAGCCGATACTTCGGGTGCGGCCATTCTTTTACCGTGACATTCAACCCAAGCATCGCCATTGTCGGCCGGTATTATTTTGTAAGGCACCATTTTGATATCTTTTTGCACGACATCATCTTTGAAACGACGACCGATTAAGCGCTTGATTGCAAACAAGGTATTTTCGGGGTTGGTTACCGCTTGACGCTTGGCTGATTGTCCAACGAGCACCTCATCGTCCTTGGTAAAAGCGATGACCGAAGGCGTGGTTCTAGCGCCTTCGCTATTCTCGATGACGCGTGCGGTGCCGTTTTCAAGCACAGCCACACAAGAATTGGTGGTTCCTAAATCTATTCCGATTATTTTAGCCATTGATTGCTCCAGACTTGAGAGTGTATTTAAAATTTAATTATTGTCGATATGGGGGCTGTTTTAATGTGTTCAAGCCTGTTCATCGATTTTTGGTGTTTCTTGCGGAGGATTGTCATTGGCCTTTGCAACAACAACCATTGCCGGGCGCAACAACCGCCCATTCAATACATAACCTTTCTGAAATACATTAATGACCGAGTTCGGCTCAGCATCGACGGAAGGCTGCATGGCCATCGCCTGATGCAACCCGGGATCGAACGGTTGTCCGAGCGGATTAATCACTTCTATATTGAATTTAGAAAAAACGGCTTCGAATTGTTTCAAAGTTAATTCGCTACCTTCTCGAAACTTTTGCACTTCGGGGCTATCACCGATAGCGGCTTGCAAACCAAGCTCCAAACTATCAACGACAGTCAATAATTCTTTGGCAAAATTTTCTAATGCAAACTTATGAGCGTTTTCTAAATCCTTTTGGGTTCTTCTTTTCAAATTTTCCATTTCTGCTTGTATACGTAGGACTTTATCCCAATTTTCCGTGGCCTTTTGTTCGGCCTTCTCAAGCTTTTTCGACAACTCATCGACATTACTATTTTGAGCCGCTTGCGACTGACTACTATCGTCTATATCGCTATCAACCTGCACATCGGCGCTTTGCTCCGAAATGACTTCGGCTTGTTCGTCCACTGCCTTTTCCGGCAAATCCTGCTCGTTACTCATTACTAAACTCCGGTTTAAATAAAAAACGGTCCGCATCCGCGAGAGAACTTTATTTCAAGGAATGTGGGGCTTATGTTTTAGGATTCAAGGCCGCGCCTAATAATTTTGCCGTAACATCGACAAAAGGAATCACTTTTTCATAAGCCATGCGAGTGGGCCCTATCACACCTAAAACACCGACTACTTGTTCGTTAATAGAGTACGGCGCGGTGACCAGGCTACATTGTTCGAACGCGTGATAGCCTGATTCCTCACCGATAAAAATTTGCACGCCTTCGGCATTCAAGCATTGATCGAGCAAATGGATAACACCGCGTTTTTGACTGAAAGCATCGAATAGTTCCTTGAGCCTCTCCATGTCCGACAACTCGGAAAAACCCATTAAATTCGTCTCGCCGCTTAATACATAATCTTCATCAGAATTTTCAGGATCGAGTGCCAACTTGGCCATTTGTACTGCATCCAACATTTCTCGGTTCATTTGTTCCTGAGCGTCCTTGAGTTCTTTCAGTACGGCCTTTCTGACTGCGGCTAGGCTCAATCCAGCATAGACGGAATTTAAATAATTGGCGGCTTGCTGCAATTGAGCTGGGCTGAATTGCTTTGATGTATGGAGGATTTTATTATGCACCTCTTGTTCGTTAGTCACGAAAATGACTAATACGCGAGTATTGGATAACGGCAAAAATTCGATATGGCGTAAACTGACTAATTCGCGCTTTGGCAATGTCACAACGCCGGCCATGCGTGTAACATCGGATAAGATTCTCGAAGCGATACCGATGACATCATTGACGTTATCTTTGGCAATTAAATTTTTTCGCAACAGCTTAAGTTCTTCGGAGTCCAGAGGCTTTACCGTTAGTAGCGAATCGATGAACAACCGATAGCCGCTCACGGTAGGCACCCTGCCTGCACTGGTATGCGGAGAACGAATCAAGCCCATGTCTTCCAGATCGGCCATGACATTACGAATCGTTGCAGGACTTAATTTTAATTCGGTATCCTTAGACAACGCGCGCGAACCCACCGGTTGTCCGTCTTGGATATAACGTTCAACCAGTGCTTTCAATAATTGCAGCGATCTTTCGTTCAACACCTGATTGTTATTCACATTAAATCCTCTAGCTTATCAGCACTCTATCCTATAGAGTGCCAGCGGCGCAAATTAGCAGCTCATTACCTGCTTGTCAATACCGGCAAATACAATAAAAACACTCACTTAGCATTATTCATTAAACGAGCACCTACAGCGCCAGCACAGACCACCGTTTATCATCCACTTCTTTCTTCTTTCCTCCTTCTTTCCTCTTTCCTCTTTCACCTGATGCTCTTAATTTTAATCTTTATTTATCAATCCCTCATGACCCTATTTATTGAGTATAATTTGACTCAGTCCCTTCCCTAAATTAACAGCGCCGTAGGACAGGTAGCAGCGAAGCGGAAATCCATCGCTTTTGCTTGAGCGCAGGTATGATTGCGATTTAGCTTGATGCGTATGGTCCACACACCCCCACCTTTCATCTTTCATCTTTCATCTTTCACCTTTCACCTTTCCCCTTGCCACTTTAACCTTTCTCCTTTGACCTTATTGAGTATAATTCGACCAAATACTTTCCCTGATTAACGACCATGCACAGCTCATTCAAAACCATCGGCATCATTGGTAAAGCCAGCGACCCTGGCATTGCCGATACTTTAGCGATTCTTTATCGCTACCTTAAACAACACAACTATGCCGTCATAGTAGACCGTTTGAGCGCTGAGTTTTTAGCGGAACCCGGCGTTGAAGTCTGCGACATCGAGGCTATCGGACAGCGCTGCGACCTGATCATCGCCGCAGGTGGCGACGGCACGTTTTTATCCGCTGCGCGTGCAATTGCCCAATACGATATTCCACTGGTCGGAATTAATTTGGGGCGACTGGGGTTTCTGGTCGACATTTCGCCATATGAATTATTGCCTAAGCTCAATAATATTTTAACCGGCCATTATAGCGAGGAAAGGCGTTACTTATTACGAACCAAAATCATTCGCGACCACCGAGTCTTTAATGAGCAAACTGCGGTTAACGAAGTTGTCGTGCATCGCTGGGTAACACCAAGCATGATAGAAATCGTCACGCACATTAACGGCGTCTATCTGAATTCTCAGCGTTCCGATGGTATGATCGTCTCGACACCGACCGGCTCGACCGCTTATTCGCTGTCGGCGGGCGGACCAATTTTGCATCCGTCGCTGAACGCCTTGGTTTTGGTGCCTCTCAACCCGCACACATTATCGAATCGCCCGATCGTCATCGACGACTCGGCCGAAATTGAAATCAGCTTCTGTCAAACCAAACAAATCAATGCCTTGGTAACCTGCGATCATCTCGAAATACCCGAAGTATTGATCAGCGATAAAATTTTGATCAAAAAAGACCCGAAACCGATTAGAATTCTCCATCCCGAAGGACACGATTTTTTTGAAATCCTAAGAAAAAAACTTAACTGGAGCGGCGGTTATCCTTAACTCATTCCCATGCTATTAAATCTTTCTATTAACGACCTAGCTGTCGTCAAAACATTAGACTTGGATGTGAACGCCGGAATGTCGGTTTTGACCGGCGAAACCGGCGCCGGAAAGTCGATTTTATTGACAGCACTGGGCTTAGCACTGGGCGATCGGGCCGATTCCGGCTATATTCGGCCGAACAGTAAACGGGCTGAAATCAATTTGGAATTCGACTTATCCGATGCCCCTTTAGCGAAAAAGTGGCTTGAAGAAAACGAACTGGACGATGAACAGCACTGCTTGATTAGACGAGTAATCAACCAGGATGGCCGATCCAAAGCCTATATCAACAATCGCCCGGTCACATTACAGACCTTACAGGCACTGAGCGAAAAGCTAGTTGAAATACACGGACAGCATGCACATTTGACTTTATTACATAGCGAAGAGCAGCGCCGATTACTGGATGTGTTTGCCGGCAATCAATCCCTGCTGGAGCAGGTCAATGCCTGTTTTCAACAATGGCAGCAAACCAACCGGGAGCTACAAGCCCTGAAAAAAGCCAGTGTCGATAGTACCGAGCGCGAAGAATTGTTACACTACCAACTCGACGAGTTGCAACAGCTCGATTTAGATCATTTCAATTATGCCGCACTCACCGATGAACACAGTAAACTAGCGCATTTGGAAGAGATTCTATCGACTGGGCATAGGCAATTAGACTTACTTTATGAAAACGACGAACAATCACTCAATCGCATGTTGATTCAAGCCTCTCATGCCTTAAGCGAATTGACTCGTTATGCGTCGGATATCGAAACTATCAACAGCATTTTGAATGAAGCCCAAATTCAGATTCAGGAAGCCGCCCATCAATTACGCCGCTATTTAGATGCCCTGGAAGCCGACCCACTAAGACTGGAAGCGCTCGACAACCAAATCGGCATTATTCAAAGTCTCTGCCGTAAGCATCATATTCAGCCGGAAGAACTGCCCGATCTTGCCACTCATCTCGAACAAGAACTCAACAACCTGACGCACAGCGGCGAACGCATCGATGAGTTAACCGAAAAAGCTGCAAAACTGCTCGCTAAATACCGTGAACTAGCCGATCAATTGACTCTACGTCGCCAACAAGGCAGCCGGCAGTTGCAAACTCGAATATCGGAGATGATCAAAGAATTGGGCATGCCTCAAGGCGAGTTTATCGTGCAAATCTCCCCGTTGGATGCTGCGCTCCCTCGCTCCGACGGTCAAGATAAAGTGGAGTTTCTGGTTAGCGCTAATCCGGGGCTTCCGGCCAAGCCGTTGGCAAAGGTTGCATCCGGCGGCGAATTATCGCGCATCAGTCTTGCCATTCAAGTCACGACCAGCCATGACAAAACGACGCCAACGATGATCTTTGACGAAGTCGACTCCGGCATCGGCGGCGGCATTGCCGAAATCGTCGGACAAAAACTGCGCGCTTTGAGCCTCAACCGGCAAGTCATGTGCGTAACACATCTACCTCAAGTCGCATCGCAAGCGCATCATCACTTGTATGTGTCCAAAAATAACCGGAGCGATATCACGACATCCAATGTCAGGCCGCTCGACGCCGAAGAACGCGTCGAAGAAATCGCTCGCATGCTCGGCGGCGTCAACATCACCGAAAATACCTTGGCTCATGCCAGGGAAATGCTATTTCAATCGCTTCCCGACACTTCGTCGACTTTATAACAAAAGGATAATCAAAAAAATGATTCGTTTTCCAGCTGAATGGGAAAAACAATCCGCCGTACTGATAGCATGGCCCGATCAAGCCGGCGATTTCGGCGCCAATCTCAATGACGTAGAACAAAGTTATCGCTTCATTGCCGAAACGATCAGCCGTTATGAATCGTTGATCATCGTCTGCAAGAATACAACCCACCAACAACACATTGAAACGCTGTTACAAACCGGCAAATCCGCAATTCGTTTCATATCCGCCGATTACAACGACATTTGGGTTAGAGATACCGCATTCCTGACCGTCGAAAATAACGGCAAGCCGCTATTACTGAATTTCCGTTTCAACGGCTGGGGCGGCAAATACGAGCACGCGGCCGACAATGCTTTAAATCGGAATATGCTGAAACACGCTCCGTTCGCAAACAACCCGCATCTCGATATCGATATGGTACTCGAAGGAGGCAGCGTCGAAAGCGACGGCAAAGGCACGATATTGACAACCAAACAATGTCTACTCAACCCGAATCGAAATCCGGATTTGAACAAGAATGAAATCGAGGCGTTATTACAAAAGCATTTCGGCGCCGAACGCGTATTGTGGCTCGATCAAGAAAATCTCGACGGCGATGATACCGATGCTCATATCGACACGCTCGCCCGCTTCTGTAGCCCTGATACGATCGCCTATACCAGCAGCAACGATCCGTCCGAGAAGCATTACCAAAGCTTGAAAAACATGGAGACTCAGCTTAAGGCGTTAAAAACGATTAACGGCGAACCTTACAAGCTGGTTGCGTTGGATTTGCCGAAACCGATTTTTGACGCAGACGGCAAGCGTTTACCCGCCAATTATTCGAACTTTCTGGTCATCAATGATGCTGTCATGGTTCCGGTTTACGACGATCCAATGGATCAAACCGCTGTCGAAAAGCTAGCCGAATGTTTTCCGCAACACAAAATCATTGCCACGCCCTGCCGGCCGATCGTGCATCAATACGGCAGCCTGCATTGTATGACTATGCAGTTTCCGGCAACTATCTCGACAGATTAAGGAATAAGGATTTAGTGATAAATAACGTCCAGGAACTACGGGCTTTGCTGAGGGTTCGGTAACTCGCCTGATAAGGCGCCATGAATTTTAACCCGCAAAGGGTATAACTGCGCCCGGCGATTGGCGATATAATACCGAACTTTTTCGAATAGCAGTCATATCTCACAATCATGAAATCGAACTTCATCGTCCCGTCAAGCTCTGCTTGTATACACGCCAAGCAGAGCTTGAGCTATATACACTCCCAAGCAAAAGCTTGGGAGCGAGAGATTTTTCCAAACCGCAGTCATACATCATAATCATGAGCTCGAACATCATCGTCAGCGCGATTCAACAACCTTGTAACGCCGACAAAGCCGACAATCTGAATCTATCGATCGATTTAATTAAAGAAGCCAAACAATCCGGCGCAAACTTGGCCGTTTTGCCGGAATTACATTTAGGGCCTTATTTTTGCCAGAACGAAGATTATCATTGTTTTGCTAAGGCCGAACCGATTCCAGGACCGAGCACCGAAATACTATCTCAAGTTGCCAAGGAACAAGAAATCGTCATCGTCTCGACGATATTCGAAAAACGTGCACCGGGCCTTTATCACAATACTGCGGTCGTATTCGACAAGGATGGAAGCATCGCCGGCAAATACCGCAAGATGCACATTCCCGACGATCCCGGTTATTATGAAAAATATTATTTCACCCCCGGCGACATCGGCTTCAAACCGATAGAGACCTCGGTCGGCAAACTCGGCGTAATGGTTTGCTGGGACCAATGGTATCCGGAAGGCGCGCGCCTGATGACCCTTGCCGGCGCCGATATTTTGATTTATCCGACCGCGATCGGCTGGGATCCGGCTGATATTAACGAGGAAAAGCAGCGTCAACTCGACGCCTGGATCACTATTCAGCGCGCGCACGCGGTCGCTAACGGGCTACCGGTCGTTTCGTGCAATCGCATCGGTTTCGAAGCGTCGCCCGACGACGCCTCCACCGGTATCGAATTCTGGGGCAACAGTTTCATTACCGGACCGCAAGGCGAATATCTAGCGCAAGCCGGAACCAGTGAACAAATCATCTTGACTAAGGAATTAGACCGCGCGCGTAGCGAGCGCGTCAGACAAATTTGGCCCTATCTGCGCGACCGAAGAATTGACGAGTACGGCAATTTAATTAAACGATTTATCGATTAGTTATCCTAGGAGCCTGTCCGAAAACAGACTAATCTACTGCGGACAAGCCCTCGCGACGATCGCTACGCTCGGACATGCTCCTAGAAAAAGCATTTCACCATTAAGACCATCAAGAATTAAGAACGCGGATTCAACTAACTTGTTATTCTTTTGTATAGAACTTTCATTCACCCAAAAAGTTAGCTGGAATGCTTAGGTATTCTCTTGAAATACTTCATAAACTTCATGTGCTTCATGGTTAAACTGCCGAATTTAGGATCATCAGTATATTGAAATATAGCTTTCGCACTTCAAACTTCGGCATGAGCTCATGGATGCACGAAGTGTCGGCGGATTTTTGCTCCTGCAAAATCCGCATTCGCACCTTCCTTGGTGCTTGCAGATTTTTGCTCCTGCAAAATCCGCATTCGCACCTTCCTTGGTGCTTGCAGATTTTTGCTCCTGCAAAATCCGCATTCGTACCTTCCTTGGTGCTTGCAGATTTTTGCTCCTGCTATCTCTTATTATCAGACCTTCCATCACCGATGAAAAATATCTATTCGACAAGCCAACCGATCTCTCCGACTATTTTTGGCTTGTTTATTTTTACTCTACTATGCAGCTTAATGCCCCATGTTGTTTTGGCTCAAAGCCAGGCCAACAAGCAAGCAACATCAGAATATGAACCGGAAAACCTGCGCAACAAAATAGAAGCACTCACCGCCAGGGAGGGACTGGACGAGGGCGTCAAAACTAAAGCGCTTAAATATTATCAATCGGCTTTAGACAATATCGGCAATACCGGAGAATTTAATTTCCGAAGCGAAAACTACCAAAAAGCACTACAACAAGCGCCCGATAGAATTAAAAACTTACAAAATGAAATCAAACAAGCCCAACAAAAACTGGAGAAACAAAAGCTAGAGGACTTCAGTCACATCCCCATCGAAGAACTCGAACAACGCCTGATTATCGAAAAAGGCAAAATTAGCAACCTCGACCAACAAATCAAAAGACTCGACACGCTCTTGGTCGAACAAAACAACCGTCCACAGCAGATTCGCCAAGAAACGGTTGAAGCTAAACAAGACCTCGATGCCGCCCGAAGTAAGCTCGAAACCCCGCCGACGGCTGCAGAATCGAAACTGGAAATCGAAGCCCGCCAAATTCATTTAAAAACTTTAATCGAATCACGCACGGCTGAATTAAAAAAGCTTGAAATCGAGGCTACCAGCAATCCAGTCAGGACCGAAGCGATCAAAGCCGAATTACAATTATTAGATATGCAGAAGAGTTTACTCGCCCCTATCATTGCAGCGATAGAAAGCACCTTGTCCGAACGCCGCCAGCAAGAAGCTAAGGAAATGCAGAAAGCCCTAGATCAAGCAGAACAGGAGCTAGCCGATAAGCATCCGGTCATACAGCTTGTTACCCGCGAAAACATCCAATACAGCCGCGATCTTCAGGCCATCACGGCCAAGATAGAACAAAGCGGCGAACAGAAAAACAAAATCGATAGCAAATCCGCCGAAATTGAGACCGATTTCAAAAGCGCCGAACGTAAAATCAGCTTAGCGGGACTCAGTCCGGCACTCGGCAAAATACTTAGAGAACAACGACGTAATTTACCGACCGCCGGGCAATTCTCATTGCAATCCCAGACTATCCAAGACCAAACCGCTCAGACCGGTCTTGCGCAATTTAAGGTTGAGGATCGACTGAAGCAATTGGCCGATATCGATCTGGAACTGCATAGCATCATGTATTCAGAAGTCGCCAATGAGCTGCCGGCCAATGAACGAATGATGATACAGGCCGAATTGCGCGTATTACTTAATAGCCAAAAAGATTTACTGAACCGATTGTCGGTTGCTTACACGACTTACTTGAGGAGTTTGGGCGATTTGGATTTTGCAAGACAACAAATGCTCAATCAATCTGAAAAATTTGCCGCTTATCTTGATGAGCGTTTGCTTTGGGTGCCAAGTTCCGCTCCGATCGATGCCGAATACCTCATCGACTTATTCGATTCGTTTCAATGGCTGCTGTCGCCTCTAAATTGGTTAAGCTTTACAAAAGACATCGTTAAAGCGGCAATATCAAAGCCGCTGTTAAGTGCATTTTCGATAATAATTTTAATCGTACTAATGACGTTCAAAGCTAAAGTCAAACATCAATTGTCAGCCATTTCAGACCGAATAGGAAAAATCTATACCGACAAATTTTCCTATACATTGATCGCGATGGGCGACATTTTCGTTTTGGCGCTGCCCGTGCCTCTACTGATTTTTTTGGTAGGCTGGTTGTTGGTCGACAATCCTCTTGTTACCGATTTTAGTCAAGCTATCGGTGCAGGATTGCAGGCCGCTTCAATTCCATTACTTACTCTATCGGTATTTTATCGATTGTTTGCGCCGGAAGGCGTTGCTCAACAACATTTTCAATGGAAGTCGAAAAATGCCGGAATATTTCGCAAACAAATCGCTTGGGTGCGATTTGTTGCCGTGCCCTGCGTTTTTCTGACCAATCTGAGCGGAAGCTCCGCTATAGCATCGCATAGCGATAACCTCGGACGACTATCGGTCATTATTTTAATGCTGTCTCTCGCCGCATTTTTGTTTAATATCCTCAAGCCATCGAAAGGAGTGCTAAGGGATTACCTTGAAACGAATCCGGAGGGCTGGCTTTATCGAACGCGCTATTTTTGGTATCCAGCGTCGGTCATTATACCCCTAACCATTATCGGATTTGCGGCCGCAGGCTATTATCTGAGCGCTCTAGAATTACAGACCAAATTGATAATAATGCTTAGGATGATTTTTATCAATGTTATTATTTATGACTTGGTACTGCGTTGGCTAACTCTGGCAAACCGGCAACTGGCCTTGAAAAACGCACGACAAAAACGCAAAACTGCCGCTGCCGCACAAAGTTCGAAACCGACAACCACAGGCTCGGAAGATATTGTTCTAACCGCCGAAGAAGAATTGCTGGATATTCCAAAAATCAATGCCCAAACAAAGGCATTACTCAATGTCTTTATCGGCTTTAATCTTATTGTCGGCTCGTGGATGATATGGCGAAATATTTTGCCGGCCTTCGCCTTTCTCGACAACATTACGTTATGGCAACACCTCGTCACGATTGATAACCAAGAAGCCTATCAGCCGATAACTCTGACCAATTTGTTTCTAGCCGGTCTCTATGCCTTCATTGTTGGTGTAGCGATTCGCAATTTTCCGGGCGTCATGGAGTTGTTGATTTTTCGGCGCGTAACGGTCGATGCCGGTTTTCGCTATGCGGTCAATCACTTGGCCAAGTATTTATTGATTTCGATCGGTTTTATCGTGGTCGCAAATGAACTGGGCGGCAGTTGGTCGCAAGTGCAATGGTTAGTCGCCGCACTCAGTTTAGGCTTGGGCTTCGGTCTACAGGAAATCTTCGCAAATATGGTATCCGGCATCATTATTTTGTTCGAGCGACCGATTCGGGTCGGCGATACCGTGACGATCGGCGATATCAGCGGAAAAGTCAGCCGCATTCAAATGCGTGCCACAACCATCACCGATTGGGACCAAAAGGAATTGATCGTACCGAACAAAGCATTCATCACCGAAAAAATGGTCAATTGGACCTTGACGGACCCGACTACCCGAGTCGTAATCCCAATCGGTATAGCCTATGGTTCCGATATCGAACTGGCGCATAAAATCATGCTCGAAACGGTTCAATCTACACCCTTGGTTTTACAAGATCCGGAACCCAGTGTTCTGATGCTTGGCTTCGGCGACAGTTCTTTGGATTTTTCTATCCGGGTTTATGTCAGTGAATTGGGGCACCGACTACCGGTCACCCATGATATCCATTTCCGAATTGATCATGCCTTCCGTGAACATCATATAGAAATTCCATTCCCTCAACGCGACCTTCATATCCGTTCGATCATCGAAAAACCGAAAGGTGGGCAGTTTCCGGCTTTTGAATCTAACCCAGAAATTCCGAGCTACTAAAGGGCCTTAAATGGCAATTATTGATGCGACAAAACTGAATCCGAGTACAGGATTCAGTTTTATATACTTTTCGCACTTCAATTTTCGGCAATGCCTGAGCAGGCGCCGGGGGTGGTAGGTCGATTTTTGCTCCTCGGCAATTGCTGAATTACAAGGAAGTAATGAATTTAGAAAATGCAGGAGCATTTTTCTGCCCTGCATTCCTTACAACAAGGCAGATCAATCTACGGTCCATTCCTGCAATGCACCGATGATACTTTTGGCTTGATCTTTACTGGAAATATTGAATTTGGATTTTTGCTGATATTCGCCATTGCGTTTTTGATAACGGCGAATCGTATATTTATCGGGACCGTAGGCTTCCTTCTTGCGATCCCAATCTTGGTAACGATAGATCACCGTCGCCCAAGCGCCTTTACTCAACACTCTTTTATCCAATTCCTTAACCGTTTCAATGCCACCATCTTCATAGGTTACGGTCAATTCATCTACAGTTTCAGCCATACAATCTCCAATCAGTTAAATTTAAAAAACGTCAATCTTGCATTGTTTCTTTGTCATAAAAAGGGCGGAATATACATATGCCGAATCATATACTTCGCTAATCGGGTTTTCCGTCGATTCTAGGTGCCAATAAAATTGGCGCGTATACAAACACAAACAAGGCGAAGGCCGCCAACCAAGCCAGCGTCGAAATATAAACTAACTGACCATACCAAGCAGGTAATAAAGCGGGAAGAATAACCCTAACGAAAGCAGATAAATTCAATAGAACAAAAGCAATGACAATAATATTCGGAACCTTCATAGCTCGCCCCGTATGCCCCAGTGACACTCTGACCATCATACCCAAGGTCAATACCCCGATTCCACCTAGCACAAACGCATGCAATACCAAAGAATAAGGTATTTTTGCATAAGCAGATAAAACGGTTAAGCCAAACCCAAGAATTATCCATCCGTAACCGATATACAATATCCACAGTAGCGGCACATACCAAACTTGCCGCACATGCCAACCGGCAATACGCGCGATATTGATTCCCACAGCGGCAATCGCACTCACGGCAAGAAAGTGCCCGGATATATCTGCCATTTGCAACAAGAAAACCAATGCGGCGGAAGCAATCGACAGGCCATCTAAAAGCGGACTCCGAATCGCAATGACGCCCTTTAAACCGCGTTCGGTAAAAAACGGAAAAACGCGCCCGGCAACGACAAGTATCATCACAATGATAATAGCCAAAAGCATGTTGAGCCCCAACATGGCCGTACTTTCATAAATCTCAAGCATTTCAAGATGAACCAAGGCATTAGCTATCGTCATCAACGCCAATAAGACGATGAAAACCAAACTCTTGTTATGCCCTGAACGCACAATCGGCTGGCTGACCGAATAAGCCAATACAGGTAAAAACGCAAAATCGGTCAATGCGATTAATGAGTCCGGTAATAGCTCGGCATAAAAAGGCAAAATTCGGCCATACAACCAAAGTAAACAAAGCCCGGCCAAATGATCACCGCTTGCCGTTGCCTGTCCTGTCCAATTTTTCACGGCGGTTAACAAAAAACCGGCGATAACGGCCACCGAATAACCGACCAACATTTCATGTGCATGCCAGATATTCGGTGCATAATAATTTTGAACCGACAGCTCGCCTTTATAGATGGCATTCCACAACAAAATCAGCAGTAACCCGAATAAACCGGCCAATACAAAAAATGGCCTGAATCCCAAACCGAAGATCGGGTAATCAAATACAGGCGTCAAAGTACTATTGTTTTTGTTCATTTTCCAGCCAATCCAGTTCAGCATCCGAGAAGCCGGCAATTATACGCATTTCCCGATTAAATGGTCCTTTCGGTTTGCCTTTGAAGTAATGATCGATGAGTTTTTTATAGGCTTCGCCAGAGTCGAGCGATTGTTGGCGGCACTGGTAATCGAACCATTTCGAACCCAATCGCACATGATCGACTTCATCATTCAAAATCCGGGTTAAAATCGCCACTCCTTGATTATGCCCTAACGCTTCAAGTTTCTTGATCATCACTGGTGTCACATCAAGACCTCGCGCTTCTAAGCAACGCGGCACAATAGCCAGTCTCGATAACAAGTCAAACTGAGTATGGCAGGCATGATCCCATAGGCCGCCGTGTGCCGGTAAATCGCCATAATCGCAATCCAGTGTCGCGAGATGGTCACTTAATAACGTAAAATGCTGCGCTTCTTCATCGGCTACGCGCAGCCAATCCCGATAAAATTCGTTAGGTAGCCCACGAAATCGGTAAATAATATCCCAGGCCAGATAAATTGCAACGAACTCGATATGCGCCAAGGCATGAAAAAATGCCGTAAGGCCTTCCGGGGTCGTCAATTGCCGGCGTGGCATTTGTTTTGGCGGCAATAAGCGGGGTTTATCAGGAAATTGCGTGACTTTAATAGCTTTTGGCTTGTCTATCGACTCATAGCTGAGTGTACCATCCTCGCAGTACCGCCAAGCCTGATGAGTGTGCAACAGTTTTTCCGGAATCGAGGCTTGAAACAAGCAACTTTCGGCTATTTGAAATAGATTTTTCATCACTAAAACATTATCAAACAATCTAAACCATGAATAAAATTAGGGATTTTTCACTTTTAGCTTTTTACTGCGGATTTATTTTTTGGCTGTCGCATCAACCTTCATTACCGGCGCCAATGTGGTTTGAACACCAAGATAAACTCTATCATGCAGGCGCCTATTTTATTTTAGCTTTATTTACCTGGCGATTTTTAAACCATTTTATTGCTAAACCTTGGCTCTTGGCGGTTGTTAGCCTTATTTTCTGCAGCTTATACGGCATCAGCGACGAATGGCATCAATCTTTCGTCGACGGACGCTCCTCAGATGTTTATGACTGGATTGCCGATACGATAGGCGCTGCAATTGCAATATTCATTCTGTATAAATTCACAACGCACGCCCGCTTCCGCTAAAATATTCTGTTTTTAAAAGTAGGTTAACAC
>SLIO01000381.1 GCA_007135635.1 Methylomicrobium sp.
ACGGCCGATTCAAAGCTCCCGGCACATGTCCAGCGACCGGATCGATCGGCTCATGATTGCCTAAATAACGTTCCGGAGTTCTGGCATCGATCAATTTGATCGATTTTCGGGCCAACCCATTTTGCACTTGCTCCGCATCGAGCCAATTCAAATCGTTTAGATAAGGCCTAAACAATGCGGGTTGAATAGAAGGCAATGCGGTCGTGATGGTATAAGCGCCTTTTTTCCACTGTTGAATACCACCATCAAGCACCGCGACCCGGTCGTGCCCTAAACAACGCAGCAACCACCACAAGCGGCCGGCAAAGGCACCGCCTGCATCATCGTAAACCACGACCTGACTGGCGTTTGATACACCCCAGGCCCCCAGCTTTTTACATAATGAGTTAAAGCCCGGCAACGGATGGCGGCCGGTTAAATCCGTGATTCCGGACGATAGATCACGGTCGAGATAAACGTAGCGGGCGCCTGGGATATGACCTTGCCGGTAAGCTTTGCCGCCGGCTTCGGTATCAGCCAGCGAAAACCGGCAATCGAAAACGACCCAGTCGGGAGCGCCGATATGCCCGGCTAATGTGTCGACAGAAATTAAAGTTTCATAAGCCATTGTTGTTTATACCGTAAGAATAATTTTTCCAATATGTTGACTACTTTCCATTAACGCATGCGCTTTAGCCGCTTCAACCAACGGTAGCACCGTATCGATAACCGGATGAATATCACCCGACTCCAACAGAGGCCAAACTTTTTCACGTAGCCTTTCGGCGATCGCCGCTTTAAAGGCATTGTCGCGGGCTCTCAAGGTCGAACCGGTAATCGTCAATCTTTTCAAAAATACTTGCAACAAATTAATTTCGGCTTTCGGCCCGTCTTGAACCGCGATTTGCACCAGCCTGGCATCGAATGCCATGCATTTGAGATTGCGCGGAAAATAATCGCCGCCGATCATGTCCAGAATCACATCGACGCCTCTACCGGAGGTTAATGCCGATACTTCTTCGACGAAGTCTCGTTCGCGGTAGTTGATCGCGGCATCGGCACCCAGTTCCCGACAAAATGCGCATTTACGCGACGACCCCGCCGTTACGAACACCCGAGCGTCGAAGGCCTTAGCCATTTGTATAGCCGTGACGCCGATACCGCTGCCGCCGCCATGCACCAACAAGGTTTCGCCGGATTTGAGCCCTGCGCGGTCAAATAGATTACTCCAAACCGTAAAAAAAGTCTCCGGCAGTCCGGCTGCCTGAATCGCCGTCATACCTTTCGGAATCGACAAGCATAACTCGGCCGCGGCGCTGCAATACTGCGCATAACCGCCACCGGTTACCAAGGCGCAGATCCGGTCACCTAATTGTAAACGGCCTACTCCATCACCCAGTGCAACGATAGTTCCGGCCACTTCCAAACCGGGAATATCGGAAGCCCCGGGCGGCGGCGGATATAAACCTTGGCGTTGCATGATATCGGGACGATTGACTCCGACCGCTTCGGCCTTGATCAACACTTCGCCAGCCTTCGGCTCTTGCAGAGGTCGCCTCGCGGCTTGCAATCCCCCCTGAGGCGTAATTTCAATGACCTGTTGGTCGTTCGGTAAGTTGTTATTGATTAGCATGATGGAAGAAACGCATTAATTTCAATTAGATGTTAAATAAATTCATCTGAAATTCCAAAGATTTCCGCTGAAAGTCCGGTAGGGTCAACGAAATCGAAAGGCTTTTAGGCATCGACGGATCAAGTTGCAACTCAACGATTGACTTTACCTTTCTTTACTGTTAATAACATCGACTGGCTGAAACACAATACTAAAGTTTAAATAAACATTCAGTCCATCATAAATTAATAGAGGGGAAAATAATGCAATCCAATCCAAGCCTAGAGCAGAGCGAACTGTTCGGCCAATTAGCTCATCTCGAACAGCAAGTATCGACTTTAACCATAGCATTACAAAACAAAACCGCGACCGTCGACTCACTGAAAAAATCCTTATCGGAAAGCCAAACCCGTTTAGCCGAATTAGAGGCGGCTCTTAATATTGCTCAGCATTCCTTGCTCAGCTTAATATGGATGAAAATCGCCGAATACCGACGCCTTCTTCAAGGCGGCATGCTAGGCGCATCGACGGTAACGAAACTCGCACAAATCAAAGACCTGCTGGAAGTCGTCCGTTCATTGCCCGTAGCCGCAAAAGACTATTTCGCGATGAATATACTGGAAACCGGCACACAAAAGCTGCGCGGCGCCAAAGCCGATGCGTTGAATTATTATCAAAATATCTTGAACGCACTGGCCATCCGCCATAGCGAGATGCTTGGCCAATTTAACGGCAATTACCGTCACTTGACCGACGAAATTCTGCACACGCTTGACCAGAAAGTATTATGGCCTCTTAAAAACGTTGGCGACGACATCAAAGAACTTTGGCAAGCCGCGCCTGGAGAATTGAAGTTTTTTTGGAACGGCAAAGTCGTCAAACCTCTCCAGCAACGGGCAGGTTCCGCATTCGTCGAAATTCACAAATTGCAGGTGGAAGCTCAATTTTTACTGGCTCAGCTCGCGCGTTATCTAAAAAAGTTATTCAAAGACATGCAATCGTTGATGACCGACAAAATCAATGCTGCAAAAGGGAGAGGAAGCCTTGAAGGCGAAAATATGACAGGAAGTTATGCTTGAATAAAGAATACCGGCGTCGTTAACCAGCAATAAAAACGCCGCCGGAATCAGACGGCGACGTTTCAGCGCTATCCATTAATTGTGTACGATTTCTCTGTGTTTAACGTCATCTTTGACCCCACTAAAAATATCGAGGCGAAGCCGCTCCATGATCGAACGCCGGACATCTATTTTCCGGGCGATTTCGCGCTCCGCTTCCAACCAATCGTACATTTCATTACCCGGTTCAAAACCGCGCTTCTCGGCTTTAAAATAAGCCGCTTCGGCAATCATTGGCATGGCCTCAGGCATCTCATAGACCGGACTCACTTTAGGTTCCTGCGTTACGCCGAACTTCAACAATTTAAAAAACGTCAACGGCGGCTCGCCATTAAGGCCAATTTGTTTGGGCTCTAATTCGACTAAGGTTCCAAACAGACGGTCCCAAATGGAAAATACCGCGCCGTAGTTTCTGTCGTGTTCGGCTCGAACCGTCGAATGATGGACCCGATGCAGATAAGGAGTAATGAACAAATACCCCAGGTCTTTTTCACGAGAAAATGCAATATTAGCGTGATGAAACATGACAAACAGCATCATCAATAATTCGTAAGCCAATACGCTGGCCTTATCGAAACCGAAAATGACGATACTAAGCGCCTTAATCAGCGTTGCCCCCAATATCTCCAATATATGCACGCGGTATGCGGTTGAAACATTCAGATGCGGCTCGCTATGGTGGACTTTATGAAATAGCCATAAGCCATCAAAATCATGGCATGCCTTGTGCCAAAGATAAAATACCAAATCCAGCAACAGTAACGACAACGCGGCTTTGATCAACGCATTCGGCATCCCGCTCAAAATTCCCGCGCCGGAAAAATGTTCAGCCACGATCAGCAACGAAGCAATCGATATTATCGACAATACAAAACTGTTGAACAAAAACAATGTGACATTAACCAGATACGAGTTTTTCAACTCATGTATTGGCAACTTTGTCCTGGGACGATGCGCTTCGATGGCGGACAAAATGATAAAAAACATCAATATTGTCAATCCGGCCAGATCGAATGAAGTTATCATCGACCAAGCAGCTACCGCATCAAAAAGATTCATGGAAGCATTCATTGTTAGAGTCATGACTTATCCTCACTGAAGTTACAGAAAAAATGCTAAACAAGCGGCGAGGATTGCGAGCACCGAATCCCTCGCCCGTTTTTCAATATTCACCTTATTCGAAGCAAAGCGCTTGCCAAAATCCATGTACTTTGATAGGTACTCACACCCTCCAATGACTAACAATCAATATAAGTCTTATTTTTCATTGCCTTAACAACGTCACACATGTATTTATGGATTTTCTGGGGCATAACGTGAGCTATGCCAAATGTTGTTTTTTAGCAACTTTCTGTATCAATAAGGTGCAATTGTTTCTCAAATGCGCACCAACTTTGCATATGAGGCTTATATTGTTTCTTAAATCGTCAAGTTTATGTACATATCGCTTATACGGATGATTGAAAGACGCTGTGAATATTCCTTAATCCTAAATTCGGCAGTTCAACTATGAAGCACATGAAGTTCATGAAGTCTTTCAACGACACTCCTAAAATGTTGAATAACCTTTTAGGAGTGCAAAAATGATTTGCTTAGGTAGAATAAGTCATTG
>SLIO01000111.1 GCA_007135635.1 Methylomicrobium sp.
CGTCGCCGAGTGCTTTCAGTTCGTCGAGCGAGTAGGCGACGCCGGTCGGGTTCGACGGGCTGTTGATGAAAACCAGCCGGGTCTTGTCGGTAATCGCCGCGCGCAGTTGTTTAGGCGAGATTTTGAAGTGCTGGGCCTGTGTCGTTTCGATGACGACCGGTACGCCGCCGGCCAGCAGCACCATGTCCGGATACGAGACCCAATAAGGGGCTGGAATAATAACTTCGTCGCCGTCGTTTAGCAGCGCTTGCGTAAGGTTGTAAGAACTTTGCTTGCCGCCGCAGGAAACCAGGATTTGTTTCGGTTGATAGTCGAGGTCGTTGTCTTTTTTGAATTTTTCGATGATCGCTTTTTTTAAGCTCGCGGTGCCGTCGACTGGAGTGTATTTCGTAAAGCCTTTGTTCATTGCTTCTATTGCGGCGGCTTTAATGTGGTCCGGTGTGTCGAAGTCCGGTTCGCCGGCACCGAGGCCGATGATGTCCTTGCCGGCGGCGCGCATTGCGGCGGCTCTTGCGGTAATGGCCAGGGTTGGCGATGGTTTAACCGATTGGACTCTGCCGGAAAGTTTTATGCTCATAATCACCTGTCAAATCAATGTAAAAGTAAGCTTGATTATACTCTATGTATAATAGCTGTTGAAATTCCATTAGAGAGTGAGTGTGTGAAAAAGGCATTTAATATTCAAGGCCGTTTTCAACCGGCAGGCGACCAGCCGGAGGCAATCAACCAATTGGTCGAAGGATTGAGCGACGGCGAAGTACATCAAACCTTGCTCGGAGTTACCGGTTCGGGCAAGACCTTTACAATTGCGAATGTGATCGATCGGGTGCAGCGTCCGGCGATGATTCTGGCGCCGAATAAAACATTGGCTGCGCAATTGTACGGGGAGATGAAGGAGTTTTTTCCGGAAAATAGCGTCGAGTATTTCGTGTCGTATTACGACTATTATCAGCCGGAAGCCTATGTGCCGGCCTCAGATACCTTCATCGATAAAGATGCTTCGCTGAATGAGCATATCGAGCAAATGCGTTTGTCGGCAACCAAGGCGCTGATCGAGCGCGAGGATACGATTGTCGTCGCAACCGTGTCGGCGATTTACGGCTTGGGCGAACCGGAATCGTATTTTCAAATGGTTTTGCATTTGGTGCGTGGCGATTTGATCGATCAACGCGCGATCTTACGGCGTTTGGCTGAAATGCAATATACGCGAAATGAAACCGAATTGCGCCGAGCGACCTATCGCGTGCGCGGCGAAGTCATAGATATTTTTCCGGCCGAGTCCGAACAGGAGGCGCTTCGTATCGAGTTGTTCGATGATGAAATCGAGCGTCTGTCGCTGTTCGACCCGTTGACCGGCGAAATCAAGCAGCGTATCGCGCGTTACACGGTTTATCCAAAAAGCCATTACGTGACGCCGCGGGATCAATTATTCACAGCGGTCGATGCGATCAAGATCGAACTGAAAGAGCGTTTAGCTCACTTATATTCACTGAACAAATTGGTTGAAGCGCAACGGTTGGAGCAGCGGACTTTATTTGATCTTGAAATGATCTTGGAGGTCGGTTATTGTTCCGGTATAGAAAATTATTCTCGTTATCTGTCCGGCCGCGGTCCGGGCGAACCGCCGCCGACGATGTTCGATTATTTGCCGGACAATGCCTTGGTTATTGTCGACGAAAGCCATGTGACGATTCCGCAGATCGGTGCAATGTACAAAGGCGACCGCTCCCGTAAGGAAACCTTGGTCGAATACGGGTTTAGATTGCCATCGGCACTCGACAACCGGCCATTGACCTTCGAAGAGTTCGAAGCAAAATCTAGGCAGCGAATTTATGTTTCGGCGACGCCTGGACCTTATGAAAAAGAATATTCCGGTGTCTTTGTAGAACAGGTCGTCAGGCCGACCGGCTTGCTTGATCCGGAAATCGAAGTTCGGCCCGCGACGACTCAGGTCGATGATTTGTTGTCGGAAATTAGTAAGCGAGTTAAAGTTAACGAGCGCGTGTTGGTCACGACATTGACCAAGCGTATGTCCGAGGATTTGACCGAGTATCTGGCCGACCATGACGTGCGTGTGCGCTATCTGCATTCGGACATTGATACGGTTGAGCGGGTCGAAATTATTCGCGATTTACGGTTGGGCCGCTTCGATGTATTGGTTGGAATTAACTTATTGCGAGAAGGATTGGATATTCCTGAGGTGTCTTTGATCGCGATTTTGGATGCCGACAAGGAAGGTTTCTTGCGTTCGACCGTGTCGTTGGTACAAACGATCGGCCGCGCGGCCCGCAATGTTCGCGGTAAGGCGATCTTGTACGGCGATAAAATAACGCGTTCGATGCAACAGGCGATAGACGAAACCGAGCGACGTCGTGAAAAACAAAACCGGTTTAACGAGCTCAACAATATCACACCAGCGACAATACTCAAGTCGGTTAAGGACATTTTGGAAGTCGCGATCCCGGGCGCCGGCTTTCAGCCGGCGGCGAAAGCTATGGCCGTAACCGAGCCGGGCGCCGACTACAAGTCGATGACGCCAAAGCAAAAGAGCAAGAAGCTAAAGCAAATGGAAGAGCAAATGTATAAGCATGCGCGGAATCTGGAGTTTGAAGAAGCAGCGAGGCTCAGGGATGAGATTAAGTTATTACAGGAGCTTTATGTGATTGAATGATTGGTGAAAGGTGAAAGGTGAAAGGTGAAAGGTGAGAGGTGAAAGAGGAAGGTTGAAGGTTGAAGGTTGAAGGTTGAAGGCTGGCACGTTTGCCGAGGTTTTTGGAGGGTAGGTGATGAAGTATAAATTAGGCTGTGATCTGGATTATCAGATCGATTCCTTTAGCACGTTTATTTTTAATTTTCGCGTCGCGCAGATCGACTGCCAAAAGATCATTAGCGAACATCTGCAATTGAATCCGGCTATTCCTTTTGATGAGTTTGTTTCGCCCGTTTTAGAAAACCGTTATTTCAGGGTCAATGTATCGCCGGAAACGAGTCTGCGTGTTTCGTATCGGGCAGAAGTTGAAATGTCGCATTTTTACGGCGATCCGAATCGGATTATGGAAATTCAGCCGGCGGATTTGCCGAAAGAAACCTGGCCTTACCTCTACCCTAGCCGCTTCTGCCAGTCGGACCGGTTGGTTAATCTTGCCCTTTCGGAATTTGGGGGTGAGCAAATGGGCTATTCCAGAGTCACGGCCATCTGTAATTGGATTTTTGATAAGGTTTATTATCAGTACGGAGCCAGTAGCGCTCATACTTCCGCATTCGATACCGCCACCGAACGCATTGGGGTATGCCGTGATTTTGCGCATTTGGGTATCGCATTTTGCAGGGCTTTGAATATTCCTGCACGGTTTGTCTCCAGCTATGCCTATGGATTGTCGATCCCCGATTTTCACGCCTGTTTCGAGGCCTATTTGGGGGGGCGCTGGTATTTATTCGACCCGACCCGGCAGGCGCCGCAGAACGGGGTCGTTCGTATCGGCACGGGCCGCGATGCCGCCGATGTGTCAATAGCTACAATCTTCGGAAATGTTTCGATGAACGATATGCGTATTTTTATCGAGCATGTTCCGGATCAAGATTGCCCCGGAATTCCGGAGCTGACGACAGAGGCAATCGCTATTTTGTAAGCTTGGATCGTTTCTAGTTCGCCTAAAAAATATAGAGTCTCTTTTGCGGATCAAGCTTTGTTTTGATAAATACGTGTCATTAGCTTCAAAAACCAATGCGGACGAAATGCCACAATAAAAAGGGCGATGAATGTTGCCACAGGAACGGGGCCGATATCGATCAACATTAATATAAACATCACAAGAAACAGCTGAAGCCGAGGTGTGAGCGACGAGTTGGTTTCAGATTGAGGCCGTTTTTTGATTTCGTCGTAGCAGTCCGTTAGTCTATTTGGGGTGTGAAGGCTTGATGGATTGGTTTTTTGCTGATCGTAGATATGGTTGACGATTGTTTTGAACCAGCGAGGCCGGAAAAGCGCCACGAAGGCGCCGAGTGTTGAAATGATCGGAATCGGGCCGATGCTGAGAATGGAAATAAAAAGTAACGCAAGGCCGCATTTGAGTCGTATTGTTGTACTGGTATTCATTAGGAGTATTCCAATAATTTCAATTTTTGAAAGGCACGCAATGCCAATTACTGACATTATCAAATGAATCGGATTGCGTGCAAGGGCGGCCTAACTTAACTTAGAGCAAATTAAATCGTTGCAAAAAATAAATGCTCCGCTATAATAGCGGGCCTGAACACAAAGACCTTAGGCGCGTAGCTCAGTTGGTTAGAGCACCACCTTGACATGGTGGGGGTCGTTGGTTCGAATCCAATCGCGCCTACCAAATTCCAAAGCACCGTATATCGGTGCTTTTTTGTTAGTGAACCATGAAACGCCTAAATTAACATGCCGGTAATCACACTTCCCGATGGATCACAGCGTCAATTCGACCATGCCGTAACAGTTATGGATGTGGCTCGGTCTATCGGCTCCGGATTGGCAAAGGCTACCTTAGCTGGCTGTGTTGATGATAAGTTGGTCGATGCCGAAACAGTCATCGAACAAGATGCTCGTTTGCAGATTGTTACTGCAAAGGATGACGAAGGTGTCGATGTGATTCGGCATTCCACGGCACATCTGTTGGCTCAGGCGGTTAAGCGATTGTTCCCCGATGTACAAGTGACGATTGGTCCGGTCATCGAGAACGGTTTTTATTACGACTTTTCCTATAAAAGGCCATTTACGCCGGACGATCTCGTTGCGATCGAAAAAACAATGCAGCAAATCGTCGACGAGGATATCGCGATCAAGCGTTTCTTGCTGACGCGCGACGATGCAGTCAAGTTTTTCAAGGATCAGGGCGAGGCTTATAAGGCCGAGATCATCGAGTCGATTCCGGCCAATGAAGATTTGTCTTTGTATGCCCAAGGAGAATTCACCGATTTATGCCGCGGACCTCATGTGCCGAGCACCGGTAAATTAAAAGCCTTTAAATTAATGAAGATTGCCGGCGCGTATTGGCGTGGCGATTCCAATAACGAAATGCTGCAGCGCATTTACGGTACTGCCTGGGGCGATAGCAAAGAGCTGAAAGCCTATCTGCATCGACTGGAAGAAGCCGAGAAGCGAGATCACCGTAAGTTGGCAAAAGCGCTGGATTTGTTTCATGCTCAAGAAGAAGCCCCGGGTATGGTGTTTTGGCACAGTAAGGGCTGGACGCTTTATCAGCAGGTCGAGCAATACATTCGCAATAAACTGCGTCTAAACGGCTATCAAGAAGTTAAAACACCGCAAGTCGTCGACCGTTCGTTATGGGAAAAGTCCGGACATTGGGATAAGTTCGGCGATATGATTTTCACGACGCATTCGGAAAATCGCGATTATGCGATCAAGCCGATGAACTGTCCTTGCCATGTACAGATTTACAATCACGGTCTGAAAAGCTACCGCGATTTGCCGATTCGCATGGCTGAATTCGGCTCCTGTCATCGTAACGAGCCATCCGGAACCTTACATGGTTTAATGCGGGTTAGAAACTTTGTGCAGGATGATGCGCATATTTTCTGCACCGAGGATCAAATTCAGCAGGAAGTATCGATATTTATCGACTTATTGTTTGAGGTTTACAAAGATTTCGGCTTCCGCGAAGTGATTATCAAATTATCGACTCGCCCGGAAAATAGGGTAGGTGACGATTCGGTCTGGGATAAGGCTGAGAACGCGCTGGAAATCGCATTGAACAACAAAGGTCTGGATTGGCAGTTGCAGCCCGGTGAAGGCGCCTTCTACGGACCTAAAATCGAATTCTCGTTAAAGGATTGTATCGGCCGGGTGTGGCAATGCGGTACGATACAAGTCGACTTTTCAATGCCTGGCCGGCTTGGAGCGAGCTATATCGCCGAAGACGGTTCCAAACAAGTACCTGTTATGTTGCATAGAGCAATCCTAGGTTCGCTCGAGCGTTTCATCGGTATTTTGATCGAACAACATGCCGGTACATTCCCGCTCTGGTTGTCTCCGGTACAGGTTGCCGTGTTGAATATTGCCGATCGTCAGGCCGAATATGCCGAGCAAGTCGTGCGGAAGCTAGAAAAACAAGGCTTCAGAACAATAATTGACTTGAGAAATGAGAAGATAGGCTTTAAAATTCGCGAACACTCGATGCAGCGAGTGCCGTATCTTTTGATTATCGGGGATAAAGAAATGGACAATCAGTTAGTTACGGTCAGGACGCAAAAGGGTGAAGATTTAGGCAGTCTTTCAATCGATCAATTGACCGAACGGCTAGGTAGTGAGATTGAAGACAAAAAATAATCATAGTTTGGAGGATTAGGGTATCTCAGCGAAAAAAGACGAAGTGCGCATAAATGACACAATCACCTCTAGAAGGGTGAGAGTCGTTGGTGCAGATGGCGAAGCGCTTGGCATTATATCGATCGATGAAGCAAAGCAGCTGGCTTATGATAACGACCTGGATCTGGTGGAGATTTCACCGAATGCGGATCCGCCGGTTTGCAAAGTCATGGATTACGGCAAGTTTCAGTTTGAACAAAACAAGAAACAGCAGGCCGCCAAGAAAAAGCAAAAACAGATACAGGTCAAAGAAATCAAGTTTCGTCCGGGCACCGAAGAAGGAGACTATCAGGTTAAATTAAAAAACCTGACCAAGTTCCTCGAAGAAGGCAATAAAACCAAAATCACACTCCGTTTTCGCGGTCGTGAAATGGCTCATAAAGAGTTAGGCATGGATTTATTGAAGCGTATCGAAAAGGATTTGGAAGAGCTGGCCTTGGTTGAGCAGTTCCCTAAGATGGAAGGCCGTCAAATGGTCATGGTCATGGGGCCGAAAAAGAAAAAATAAAAGGGCGTGGCTTGAGACGTCCTTGCTGCCAGGAAGGCAGCAAAAAGCATTGCTTAGAGTAATGCGCCACAATTCTTCAGGGCCTTGCATTTTGCCTTGTTGGGTTTAAATCTCAGGGAAACTTACTATTTTCAATCGGAGCAAACAAATGCCAAAAATTAAAACTAATCGCGGTGCCGCGAAGCGTTTCAAGAAAACCGCAGGCGGCTTTAAATGCGGACAATCGCATCGCCGTCATATCTTGACAAAAAAATCCACTAAAAGAAAAAGACAGTTGCGTAAAGCAGCCCATCTTCACCCGTCCGACGTGCGCATGGCGACACGTATGATGCCTTACAGCTAAAACGACAGGAGAAGAACCGTGGCAAGAGTTAAACGTGGCGTAACTGCTAGAGCAAGACATAAAAAGATTTTAAAGCAAGCGAAAGGGTACTACGGTGCGCGTAGCCGGGTTTATCGCGTTGCTAAGCAAGCAGTGATCAAGGCGGGCCAATATGCTTACCGTGACCGCAAACAGAAAAAACGTCAATTTCGCGCATTGTGGATTGTTCGCATCAACGCCGCTGCGCGTCTGTGCGGAATGTCCTACAGTCGTTTCATCAATGGTTTGAATAAAGCCAATGTTGCGGTCGATCGTAAAGTGTTAGCCGATTTGGCCGTGCGTGATATGGAAGCTTTTGCGGAACTGGCTAAAATTGCGCAAGCCAACTGCAGTAAGCCCTAAAAACAGAAATCCGGTCGGGTTGGGGTCGTTCTAGCTTTTCGCTAACGTCATAGGGTTCGCATCGCGCACCTTATTCAAGGATGACCGATTCCCAAGCGTTTTTCTTTAGTACGGCCGCTTCAGTAATGCTGCGGCCGTATTATTTCGATATTTCCCATTCATTCCTTATAGCGAGTTGAGCAGTGTCGGCTACTCTCGAAGATCTCCTGGCGCAAGCTTTACAAGAACTTGCGAACTCTCAAGACCTCAATCAGTTGGATCAGGTGCGCGTTCATTATCTAGGCAAAAAAGGCCTATTTACGCTGCAGATGAAAGAACTAGGTAAGCTCGATCCTGACCAGCGGCGCGAAGCCGGGCAGGTCATCAATCAAGCTAAAAACCATTTTCAAGAAACGCTTGAAGCGAAGAAACAAGCGTTGCAAAAAGCGGCGTTGCAACAGCGATTAGCGAGCGAGTCTATCGATGTGACATTGCCGGGACGAGGGCAACAGGTTGCAGGTTTGCACCCGGTTAGTCGAACCTTGCGCCGCATCGTAAAAATATTCGCCGGTGTTGGATTCGATGTCGTCGAAGGTCCCGAAATCGAAGACGATTATCACAACTTCGGCGCATTAAACATTCCGGATCATCATCCGGCGCGAGCAATGCACGATACCTTTTATTTTGATGCGCATACAGTGCTCCGCACTCACACCTCACCGGTACAAATTCGTGTTATGGAAACGCAGCGGCCGCCGTTGAAAGTCATCGCGCCGGGGCGCGTTTATCGCTGCGATTCGGATATCACGCATACGCCTATGTTTCATCAGGTCGAAGGCTTTTTGGTCGACAGTGGAGTGAGTTTTGCCGATTTAAAAGGCGTCGTTTATGAATTTCTGAGTGCCTTCTTCGAAAAAGACATTCAAGTACGCTTTCGGCCATCTTATTTTCCGTTCACCGAGCCCTCTGCCGAAGTCGATATCGAATGCGTGATGTGTGAAGGAAAAGGTTGCCGTGTTTGCGGACATACCGGCTGGCTCGAAGTGATGGGTTGCGGCATGATCCATCCCGAAGTGTTCAAATCGGTTGGAATAAGCAATGAGCTGTATTCAGGTTTCGCATTCGGCATGGGAGTTGAGCGCTTGGCGATGCTGCGTTATGGAATCAATGATTTAAGATTGTTTTTCGAAAACGATCTGAAATTTTTGCAGCAATTTAGGTAGGTTAAGGTCGGATCATGCAATTAAGTGAAACTTGGTTAAGGGAACTGGTCAACCCGCCGATTTCGACGGCGGAACTGGTCGAGCAATTGACAATGGCCGGTCTCGAGGTCGACTCGGTGACGCTGGCGGCAGCCGATTTTAGCGGTGTCGTTGTTGGCGAAGTTTTGTCGATGGAGCCGCATCCGGATGCCGATCGATTGCGAGTCTGCAAGGTCGAAGTCGGTACAGCCGAACCGTTGCAAATTGTTTGCGGCGCGAGCAATGTGAGAGTGGGTCTAAAAATTCCGGCCGCATTAGTTGGTGCAGTATTGCCCGGCGATTTCAAAATCAAAAAGTCGAAACTGCGCGGCGTCGAATCGTTCGGCATGCTGTGTTCCGAAAAAGAGCTGGGTTTGGCAAAAGATGCCGAAGGCTTGATGGAATTGCCCGCCGACTCGCCGGTGGGAACCGATATTCGAGATTATTTGTCGCTGAACGATAATATGATCGAGGTTGATTTAACCCCTAACAGGGCCGACTGCCTGAGCGTCGAAGGTATTGCCCGTGAAGTCGCGGTGTTGAATCGCTTGGATTTTAAACCGGAACATGTGACGCCGGCTTTGGCGGCTCATCAAGAGACGTTAGCAGTCGCGGTGGAGGCCGCCGAATATTGCCCCCGTTATACCGGCCGATTGATTAAGAATGTTAATCCGAATGCTCAAACCCCATTATGGATGCAGGAACGTCTGCGTCGATCCGGATTGCGTAGTCTCGGGCCGCTGGTCGATGTGACTAATTATGTGCTACTGGAAATGGGGCAGCCTTTGCATGCCTTCGATGCCGATAAATTAACCGGCGGAATTCAGGTGCGATTAGCCCAAGCTGGTGAAAAACTGAGCCTATTAAACGATCAAGAAATCGTTCTCGATAACGAAACCCTGGTCATCGCCGATGATAGTCGTGCATTGGCGCTGGCTGGCGTAATGGGTGGTAGCGAAAGCGCTGTCGGTGATACAACAAACAATATCTTTTTGGAATGCGCTTTTTTCTCGCCGGAAACCATCATGGGCAAAGCGCGTCGATACGGTTTGCATACCGATTCCTCGCATCGTTTCGAGCGTGGTGTCGATCCGTATTTACAATCTCGAGCTCTGGAAAGATCGACGCAACTGATTCTTTCGATTGCGGGCGGTAGCGCCGGTCCTGTTACGGAAGTCAAAACCGAAACGGCCTTGCCGAAACGCTTGCCGGTTTTGTTACGCAAGCAACAAGTTTTGGATATTCTTTGCGTCGAGCTTGAAGATGAAGTGATTGTCGATATTTTCGAGCGTCTGGGCATGTTTGTTGAAACCTCGGAAGAGGGTTGGCAAATTACGCCACCAGGATTTCGTTTTGATATTGCCATCGAGGCCGATTTGATCGAGGAAGTGGCCCGCATAGTCGGCTACAACAATCTGCCGCAAAGTGAATTATTCATGCGTTCGGAATTGAGCAAGGCGCCGGAAGCGATGCTCGAACTCGATAGAGCCAAGGATTTATTGGTCGACCGAGGTTATCAAGAAGCGATCACCTATAGTTTCGTCGATGAGGCGATACAAAAAATCATCGCCCCGGATGATCAGTTCATTCCATTGCAAAATCCGATTTCATCGGAATTGGCCGTGATGAGAACCACCTTGTGGTGCGGATTGCTGCGTGCCGCCTTGCATAATATCAACCGGCAGCATTCTCGGGTTCGGTTATTCGAAACCGGGTTGCGTTTCGTGCGTCGCGATGGCGCGATTCATCAGCAAAAAATGCTGGCAGGCCTCGCGATCGGCGATGTCTATGCCGAACAATGGGGCGATAAAGGCCGCGCAATAGACTTTTTCGATGTTAAGGCCGATCTCGAAGCGCTGTTTGCCTTAACCGCTATAGCGGTACGGTTTGAGGCGGCAAATCATCCTGCTTTGCATCCCGGACAGTCGGCGCAAATTCTCTCAGAATCAGGGGAAAATGTAGGCTGGCTAGGCATGTTGCATCCGTTGTTCGAAAAGCAGCTCGATTTCGATTCAAGAGTTTTCCTGTTTGAGTTGGACCAGGATTTGTTGCTGAATAAAGCAATTCCTGCGTTCAAACCCTTATCGAAATTACCTTCGGTACGCCGCGATATGGCCTTGATCATCGATGAAGCAGTGACAGCCGGTCAAATTGTCGATGCGATAAAAAGCTGTAACGAACCGATGATACAAGATATTATGATTTTCGACGTGTATCGTGGATCCGGTGTTGAAGCCGGTTGCAAAAGCATTGCCTTAGGGCTGGTTTTTCAAGATTTTTCACAAACTCTTACCGATTCGCAAATAGATGCTATATTTAGCAAACTGTTAGCGGCCTTAGCCGATAAGACCAATGCAAAACTGAGGGATTAAATTTATGGCATTAACGAAAGCTGATTTTGCCGAGAGGCTGTTTGACGAGATTGGATTAAATAAGCGCGAAGCGAAAGATATGGTGGATTTGTTTTTCGAAGAAATAAAAGGATCTTTGGAAAACGGAGAGCAGGTCAAATTATCGGGATTCGGCAAATTCGAACTTCGGGACAAAAGCAGTCGGCCGGGTAGAAATCCGAAAACTGGTGAAGAAATACCGATTACCGCCCGTCGTGTGGTAACATTCAGGTCCGGTCAAAAACTAAAAGCCCGAGTAGAAGCTTATGCTGGAACCGAGTAATAATAATGAACTGCCGCCGATACCGGCGAAACGCTATTTTACGATTGGGGAAGTCAGCGAATTATGCGCTGTTAAGCCACACGTATTACGGTATTGGGAGCAAGAATTTTCAGAATTAGCCCCTGTAAAGCGGCGGGGTAACCGCCGTTATTATCAACGGCACGATGTCTTGATGATTCGTCAGATTCGATCGCTTCTTTATGAGCAAGGCTATACGATAGGCGGCGCGAGGGCGCACTTATCAAGCGACGATGCCAAGGAAGACTCAACTAGGACCAAGCAGTTGATTCATCAAATGATCGGCGAACTAGAAGATATACTGGAAATTCTTAAATAATTAGCAAGTTTTAATTATTCAATAGACAGACCGAAATAGTTAAGTTTGTATTCACTTTGTAACGAATATCCAGTATTATTCGATTCTTTTTCAAAAAGTCGGGGCGTAGCGCAGCTTGGTAGCGCACTTGCATGGGGTGCAAGGGGTCGAAGGTTCAAATCCTTTCGCCCCGACCAATTGAATCAAAGATTGTGAATTTTAATTAAGTCCCAATCCTATCATTATCGAGGTGCTTACTATAGGCGCTTCAATTTCTATAATTTCCTCCGTTTATCAATCGTCAGTCAATGACGACAGGTCCGGTCCAATTGAGTTCGTCGATCGCTCTTTGGGCTGACTCGATTGTTGGATAGAATGTGTTTAATACATGTCCCGCTTCGCTACCGATAACGATGAGTACTCGAATACGATTTGAGTCGTTATTGATCCTAAAAGAGCCCACTATCCCTCGCCGAACGAGTCTACGAGCTTCGTTAGCTGTAATTTCAATCATAAAACAATCATTCATAATGAGACCTGTGTTATGCAGTGTGGTTTAAGGCTCATTTTGGCACACTTTGGTTTCGTCTGTCTGTTTCGAGCTCATTACAAAGATTATTTTTCGCCAAGCACACTTCTCTCTTGTTGATTTCCAAATTGGGTATTGCAGTCGAGTGTCGAAATTCACCCATTTCCATGTCAGAAAAAACGACTGGCATTTTATAACCTATGTTCATCAAACAATTTCCAAGGTAGTTTGAGCGCCGTAGGGTGCGCATCGCGCACCTTTCCACGTTGCTGATCCAATAAGAGCTCCCGACCCTGGTGCGCGATGCGCACAATACGCCTGACGCTTTATAGTCGATGATCACCAACAATTTCCAATATATTTTGAGATTAAAAAGCGGGAACACAGCAATTAGCTAAAAATGGCTTTTTTCGATAGCCTAGTATTGCAGGGCTGCCCCACGACCGTGGCTTACGCTGATTTGCTATGTAGCGTTTGCATGGCTTGATCGAATTGCCCTTGAAGCAATAAAGATAAGACTGAAGCGCTTTCCTCTATCGATTGCTCTATAACTTGTAGTTCGTTTTTTGAGGGTGTATGCAGCACATAATTGATAACCGCATTTCTATCGCCCGGATGACCTATGCCGAGTCTTAAGCGCCAGTATTCGTTGCTGCCTAATTGCGCATTGATATCTTTCAGGCCATTATGACCGCCGTGTCCGCCGCCTTTTTTCAACTTGCAAGTGCCGGGAGGGAGATCAAGCTCGTCATGAATGACAAGGATTGCTTCGGGGGGAATTTTGTAAAATTTAGCCAGCGCGCTAACCGAACGGCCACTGAGATTCATGAAGGTTGAGGGTTTCAATAGCCATGCCTCATGATTCGAAGTGTTTAATTTGCCGGCGTTTCCGAAGAACTTGGTTTCGGCATTCATTCGAATATTATTGATTCGACCGATATGGTCTATCCACCAAAAGCCGGCATTATGTCGCGTGTCTTCGTATTGCTTGCCGGGGTTGCCAAGGCCAACAAAAAGTTTGATTCCTGTCATGGTAAATATAAGTTGTGAAAAAAGCGGGAGTTCTGATTATTTAGTGAGGCGCTATTATATACATTTTTGCGATTTAAATTTCGGTGCAGGGGTTGCCTCAGCAAATCCCCTGTTTGAGTATTTGTCGCCGTATTTGGAGTGAGAAGTATGTATGTATGTATGTATGTATGTCTGTCTGTCGAAGAGGCACCATTAACCCAGCGCCTAGAATCCATAGGCTTTACTCTAATTGAGTAGTCAGATAATTTAGGTGCTGGGCGAATACGTCCTTGTAGGCTCTATGACAGCATCTATGTTGTCAAAGCCTTCGATAAAGCTAAGGATGAACGGGGTTTTGAGGTGTGTAACCGCTTTCATTTTGTTAAATCGTATCGGGTTGCGGTTTAGGTTGTTTAGAAGGCAGCTTTTTTTCTAATTGGCGGCCGAATTCTTCCAGTTGTTTTTCCAATTGCTCGCCGAACGATTCGAGCTCTTTTTCAAGCAAGGGCAGTTGTTTTTCGAATTGGTTTTGGAATTTTTCGCCGAGGTTTTGCAGGCTTTTGAAAAAACCGTCGAATACGGTTCCTGTCATATTTTGCAGGGTCCGGCGGTAGTCGATTCGCCAAATTTCGTTTTCGATGACCAGCGCCGTTTCAAATGGTCGAGGCCTAAGGCTTGTATCTTCGGAATTAAGGATCGTTTCGACGGAGGAAATATTGCCGTCGATGATCACTTTTCCGGTATCGATTGAGGTGATGTTTGAAAAATCATGAGGGGATGAAGCAAGCAAAGCACGGCTATCGCCGGTTACGTAGATTTCGGCGGTGGTCAAGTCGTTATCTATTAGGGCCGTCCAGAAAGAGCGGGTGACTTGGTCGGGTGTTTGCGCACTTTCGCAGCCGCTCAATGCGAATAAAATAAACAAAAGCCCGGCGAATACCGGGCTTTTGACGCGCAGTGTGTTTCGATCAATCATCGCCGCCGAAGACGCCAAGCAATTGCAACAAGCTTAGGAACAAGTTGTAAATCGATACATACAACGAGACCGTCGCCAGAATGTAATTGCTTTCGCCGCCATTAATGATGGCGCTGGTTTGAAACAAAATCATGCCCGACATCAGCAGAATGAACATCGCGGATACTGCCAGGGACAATGCAGGCATCGAAAATACGATAGCGCCGATTCCTGCTAAAAACGCAACGAGAATGCCGACCATCAAGAATCCACCCATGAAGCTAAAATCCTTGCGGGTCGTTAGCGCGTAGGCGGAAAGGCCCAGAAAAATAACACCTGTGCCGCCTAATGCCGTTAGAATCAATTCATGACCGTTGCTGAATGCATTGATATACATGCTTAAAATAGGTCCCAAGGTCAGCCCCATGAAACCGGTCAATGCGAATACAAAGACTAGGCCAAGACTGCTATTACTAAATTTGGTCGTCAGAAACAGCAAACCGAAATAGCCGATCATCGAGACGATCATTCCGGGATGAGGCAGGTTCAGCGTCATCGCCAGACCCGCTGTCAGCGCGCTGAACAATAAGGTCATGGACAACAGCATATAAGTGTTTTTCAGAATTTTGTTGGTCGCCAGAATGCTGGCTTCCGGGCGTGAAACTGCGGTATTTAATCTCATGTTTAATGACTCCTATGTCAATTAATAACTTACGGATAATACAGACCAGCCAATAGTACAAGAGTTTCATTGAGTTTGTAAGTCGTTTCTTGGTGAATCTTATGATTAATGTCGGCAGGGATTCAATTAGTTGCCATTCAACGTTAAGGTAAGGGGCGCGCCGCTTACTGAACTTTAGCGAAGCCACCGAACCTTGATAAAAACCAAGCTTCAAAACAGCCAATGGTCGACGCGTCCCTTTGACCGACTTGTTGGACGAAGCCGCTAACGCGGAGAAAGCGGACACAAACGTAATCAAAAGAGGCAACACCAAATTGTAGATTTAACAGAGCGAACCGGCTCATTTGGAGCCTTAATTTGCGCCTTGTCTAAACTAAGGTTTCCAGTTACACTCCTTTGCATGGAAAACACACAAACCTACACAAAATCCCAACCATTTGATTTTATTATAAATCAACCTCAAAAAAGATATTTTCTGATATCTTAAATTCTACAGCTTGTCAAGTATTTTATTTTTGTATTTTTAGACCACCCCTCAACCGGGCCGGGCTTGTCCAACAAACGGTTCAGATTTTGGTTCGCGTTGCTCACAAAATCTAACCTTATTCGTTAGGCCGGAAAACAAGCCCCAAGGCCAAAAAGCTACCTGCCAAAACAAC
>SLIO01000156.1 GCA_007135635.1 Methylomicrobium sp.
ACTTGCAATAGCCGAAATTCAAACTGAAATATTTAAACCAATTCATAACGATGTCGCTCGCAATTTCACCTGTTGTATTTATTGATCAAGCTGGCTGATGATGCGAATACGCATGACTTAGGTGACCCGATGAATACGCCATAAGACTATGAATGCTACTGGCTCATGCAAAATAATGCAATCTTGTTTAGCGCATCGATTTCGCTCGCTCCGTTGGTTATAATTGTTAGAGCACTAAAATAACAAAGGTTCTTCACTTTTACTCTTAGACGGTTTTTCAATCGAAAGGGAGTAAATTAATATCCGCTTAATTTTCATCAATTCAATTCTTTTTTATTTTTCAATAATCGTATAACCTATTCTTCAAATTCTCAAAACGACCGAAGCTTTATTTACACAGATAGACTTCCAGTCTCATCAGATATTTCGAATAGCTAACCGGTTTATTAACATAGTTAAATTGTTAGCCGAACCGTCAGCACTAGAGATCAAATCTCAGTCTCGAACATAATCAATCTGAAACCTTGCCGGAGCCGACCATGACCTTATCAACCGCACCCATCCAAAACAGTCCGAGTAGCGCCGAAGAACACGAAGGGCTACAGCATATCAACCTTAAACTAGCCGCCTTAAATCAACCCACTTGTGAAGCCGAAGGCGATCGGCAATATCTTAAAATCGCCGACAGCCTGTTAAAGAATTATTCACAACAACGCCGCCTATTGGCGGATTACCGCTGCCCTGCCGATCAACGGATACAAGACTTTTTAAACGCTTACCTCCTCGAAAATAACGTCAACGTTTCGGTGCAGTTACCCGGCGAAACATTCATTCTCGAGCGTAAAGGACAAGCCCGGGAATTATCGCTGCCTTATCGCCATAACGAGTTTCACTCCACTTATGTCGACTCCAATCGTGTTTTACAAGGCGTCTTGCATAACCCTCAAAACGATCGACGAACAACTAAAGGGGTCTTTCACATAGTCGCGGGCGGACTTCCCGTACCAGGCGATAAAAGAGAAGTACCGGTCAAGGCCTATGCCGCGTTATTACAACAAGCATTGATTCCACCAAGCGATCTACTTCGCCTGCCTTTCACAAGCCTGCAAAATAAACCAGCCACGCTTTGGGTCTCTTTATTATTGAGACCGATCGTTCGTCCCGCAATCGAGCCGATAAGCCCAGTCAAAACCATGGAGACCCGTTTTTTTGCACCGGGCGGATTAGTGGCTAACTTGGATTTCGTCGAATCAATCTTCGGCAATGCCGGTGATCCTTTCTTGCCGGAGAACGATGCGGCACTCGATATCGAACATTGGAGCGGACATACTGGTTGCATTATTCTAGCCCCGCATTTGGTGCATTGCCGGAAAAAAGACATCGGTCTTCCCCACTATGACGACGCCAGCGAACGACAACGTAAAGACGGTATGTGCTGGCAGCGTGAAGACGAACTTTACAACGACGGCAAGCCGTTCAAATTGGTTTGTCGCAACATGCGCGGCGTCATAGTCACATTGATCGCGGATAATTACTTCGGTTACAGCAAAAAAGAAATCAAATCGCAAATAAGCTATGCCTCCAATCTCTATGGCGACTGCGAGGAAGAGCATGCCGGCGGTGCGCTGGCTTTTCCCAGAATGAATCTAGGCGATATTTATCTACCTCACGGCGCAGATCTCGATCAACGCTATTCGTTCAAGAAGCTCTGCGGACAATTATCACCGATGATTGAACGGAAAGATGAAGGATACGCCGTCGACAATAATTTCCCGGAGATCATTTATATTCCTGAAACAGCCGAGATCAATGTGCAGCAACAACATATCAGTTGGCTACAAAATGGCCGACCGCAATCGCTCAAGTTGCTCGCCAAACACACATACATATATCCAAACGGTTTCAAAGTCCATATGGAACGCCATCCTCATGCACCGAGCTGGCGTTTGGTCGGCACCCTACCCGAGGGCACATTCTGCCATAAACCGAGTACGGTTTCCGGCGGCGGTAAATCGGAAATATCCAAATCCATAGCCGGCGCAGTTATTTCAGGCACTATTTTCGTCGAAGACTTTGAAAAAGATATGGATATCGTCGAGACTATTTTTAAACATGACTACTCGACCCGTTTCCGAGATCCCGCCCTTCACGGTAGCGATCAACGCAGCCTGCTCAGCAATCAACGCACACTAGGCTCGGTCATCAAACTATTGACACCGTCCATAACCGACTATTCCGATGCTTATAATGAATGGTTGGAGCAAATTCCTCAACATATTTGGGCTTTGGTGCTTATCATTAAACGCTTTTACCGCGAGGAATGGGGAAACAATTGGCGCAATAATTTCTCAGTTGACGTTGTCAATAGCTATCCCGGCAATGAATTGAAATTTCAAGGGCGTAAACTGATCGCCAGTTACCTGCGAGTTGGTTTCGATTCGAGTGGCGCATGGCGTGTTTTCAAACTTCGCCAAGATTTTATCGCTTCGGCCAAAGTTCAGATGGAAGACGACATCAGCGCGTCGACAGTCGTGCCTGCCGAACGGCTCACTGGGCTCAACCCCGATTATCACAATCCTTCCGTTAAGCTGGTCGAAAATTGCGAACAAAGTTTTTTCCAGCGCCCGGACGATGCCATTCATCGAGGCAGCGATTTACAAACCGAACGCGATTTATCGGGGGGCAATAATTTTATCTCCAATTTCCACCCACTAAAAACACAGGATGCGCGGGACCTAATCGAGGACATCATTCACTTCGAAGAATTCAGCGAACCGATGCGTAAGTTAATCGAACGCGCCGCCGAAGGTCAAGATGACGACTTTTTCGTCTCATCGGCACACCCGAGGCTGGTCGACGGCCAACCCAGTCAAAATGTGCGTTATCTTCAAGTTCGGCCCGATATCGCCGATCCGAGAATGCGCTATATCGCCGAGATTTCGACTCGTTTGAGCAGAGGCCTTAATGCCGATCAAGCAGTTTACTTTCCGGTCAATGCGGTTCTTCCGGGACGCCGCAACAATCCGCAAGACTTAGCCGCCGGCATCCGGCCTTTGGCGGTTTACAACCCCATCCATTATCAAGAGTTGCCGGAACTGTTCATGGATTTTGTATGCAGTCTGACCGGCAAATCGCCTTCCACGACTGGAGCCGGTTCGGAGGGCGCGTTGACCAAAGGACCGTTCAATGCATTGAGTACAACCGCCGATCTGAATACTGCCCTGGTCTCGTTCATCTTGTGCGGCTACGATGGTTTCTCGACTGCGGCCGGTTACATCGGAACGCAACGCAGAATCGATCACGATATCAGTCTCTTGATTCCGGAAATCTGGTCGCGCCTGCCTGTCGCCGAACGCAATGCGCGCTATCTGATCGAAAACGGCCATCTCGAAAAACTGGAAGATTTCGAATACGAAGGCCGAACCGTGTACGCAAGCCGGCTGGGATACCGGATAACTGAGCGTTTCGTGCATACTAACTTTGGCAAAGTCTTCGATTATCCGACAGCAGTTTTCGACGAAGCGATGCTAAAACCGGAAACCCAAGATATTGCCGCCTTTGTCGACGGCATCGATAATGTCTACGAAACGCAACAACGGGTGGCTCTGATTTATTTCCAAGACGGTATGATAAACGACGCCTGTCCACCTCTTAAAGCCGTATTAAATATCATGGCTTATGGCCACTATGAAGGTAAAACCATCGACAATCCGGAGATTCGGGAATTATTTACACGAGAATCACTACTGGCAAGCGATTGGTATCGAGAGCGGCTCTCCATCAAACACCAGCGCGATTTTGCTTTATGGCAACGTCATCGCAACACGATTACAGAGCGCTTAAACGAAACCAGAAACAGCGACCCATCCGAATATTCGAGACTGCAACTAAAACTTGAGAAAACTGAAGCAATGCTTGCCGAATTAAGTCGAGCGGATTATTCGGAAAGTTTAATCGGCACATTAGGGGCAGACTGGGTGCATCGCTGAGGTTCAGCTATTGGAGTTTAGGGACGAGCATAAAATAACTTAGACAACTACTGGAAGGGGGTTCGGTGGCTCGATTGACAGGTGTCGGCGGCAGGAATAGCCGCCGTCAAGCCTACATGGACCTATTCACGGCGTCCTGTCAAGCGAGTTACCGAACCGCCACAAAGCCTACTACTTGTAGAAGTTATTTCTTGCATATTCCTTAATTAAATCTGACCGAAGAAACATTTAAATTTAGGAGGCGCGGGGGTCCTTGTAAGGCACCACCGCCGCCATAAACTTAAGCGAACGATTTTTTAGCTTGAATGGAGTACGCATATTC
>SLIO01000267.1 GCA_007135635.1 Methylomicrobium sp.
ACTGCCGGGGCCTAGAAGCCATGGATGGCGAGGAGCTTTCACATCCTTGTGACCTGGATCCCGGCAATCCCTGCCGGAATGACGCTTTCGATGTCTTTTCAACTACCAACGCGAACATAGCTTTTTTTCGCTTAACTGTTGCCGCTGAGCATGAGAATTTAAACATCACAAATTTCTCATCAGGCTAAGGGGGGTTGAGATAAATAACGTCCTGGAATTATGTTCTTTATTGAGGGTTCGGTAACTCGCTTGGCAGGATGAACCCAGCACCTAAATTATCCAAGATAGCTAACCATAGCCTATTGGCTATGGAATTTAGGTGCTGGGTGAATACATCCTTGCAACTTAGGAATTGCTGAGGCAAAAAATCCGCCTTCTGCCGGCATCCTCGTTAAACACAATACACACCCTTTTTGATCACCAAATTGGGAATTGTTGAGAAAAAAGGGAAAGCGAGCGTTTATGATGATTTCGGTGTTAAAATACCTCATCTTCAATCTTGTGCAAAAATATCTTGCCGCCGATAAGTTTATATATCCACATACCTTGGTGCATCAAAAAGTGCCCGTATTGCGATTTCAATTCCCATGCCGTCAAGGCTGATTTGCCCGAAACCCGCTATATCGATGCTTTGTTGCAAGATTTGAGTCTCGATTTGTTGCGATTTGTCGTTCAACAGCCCATAGAGACAATTTTCATTGGCGGCGGAACGCCCAGTTTGTTTTCACCCGAAGCGATCGATCGTTTGCTTTGCGGTATCAAACAGCAAGTGAGGTTAGCCGATAATGCCGAAATCACCCTCGAAGCCAATCCAGGTACCTTTGAAAGCGGCAAATTTGCCGAATTTCGGGCTATCGGGATTAATCGAATATCGATCGGCGTGCAAAGTTTCAATGATACACAGCTGCGAAAATTGGGACGGGTTCATTCGTCGGCGGAGGCGATTCAAGCGGTGGAAATCGCACAACGCGTCGGTTTTTCCAATTTCAACCTCGATTTAATGTTCGGTTTGCCGGAAATTTCCGAATATAGCAGCTTGTCTGATATTCGTACCGCCATCGATTTGAATCCATCCCATATTTCCTTTTATCAGTTGACGTTGGAGCCGAATACTTATTTTCATAAGTTTCCGCCACAACTACCGGGAGAAGAGAGCATCTTTGCCGGCCAAATGCAATGCCAAACGCTGTTGAAAAACGCAGGCTATTGGCAATATGAAATTTCCGCTTACAGCAAGACAGGCGCCCAGTGTCGACATAACCGCAATTATTGGCAATTCGGCGATTATCTGGGGATCGGTGCAGGTGCGCACGGCAAAATCAGTGTGGAGCTACCTTTTGGAGTCTATCGTAGCGTTAAACCTAAAAGCCCCGAGTTATATATGCAAACCCTTGGCGAGGGAATGCCTGTTTTGTGCGAAACCGATAATCTTCCTTTGGAATTTGCGATGAATCATTTCCGACTTAAGGAGGGCTTTACCGAAGCGAGTTATCGCGCCGGCACAGGTTTGAATCTCGACAGTCTGCAACCGGGGCTTGAACAATCTATCGCGCAGGGCTTGGTTGATTTTACAGAGGATCATTACCGTTGTACTGAGCACGGCTGGAATTTTCTCGATACTATTCTTGAAAAATTTTTACACTGAACGCGTAACGTCAATTTGGAAAGAAAGAGCATGGATTCAAAGAAAATACGCTGAATAATAACCCGTTAGACTGATTTATACCCTATCTTCCAAACCATTACACAATGAAACGCAATGCTTGATTACCAAAAAGATTTTATTCAGTATGCGCTGGACTGCGGCGTGCTCAAATTCGGTGAATTTCAATTAAAATCGGGACGTATGAGTCCTTATTTTTTCAATACCGGCTTGTTCGATACCGGTGCAAAATTGGGCAAATTGGGCGAGTTTTACGCGCAGGCCTTGCTGGAATCCAAACGAGATATCGATATGTTATTCGGTCCTGCTTATAAAGGTATTCCGTTGGTTAGCGCGACTTCGATTGCTTATGCTCGCCTGACCGGAAGAGATATACCGTTTGCTTTCAATCGCAAGGAAGCCAAGGATCATGGCGAGGGCGGAATGATCGTTGGCACGCCTTTGTCCGGGAATGTGTTAATTTTGGATGATGTCATTACAGCTGGGACGTCAGTGCGCGAGTCCGTTGTCCTTATTAAAGGAGCAGGTGCTTCTCCCTCGGGCGTTCTCATCGCGCTGGATCGGCAGGAAAAAGGGCCGGATGGGCAGTCCGCAACACAAGAAGTCAGGCAAACCTATAATATGCCGGTTCAAAGCATCGTTTCACTCGAACAGATTATTGAATATTTAAAGATTGTTCAGGATCGGCGCTATCCGGTTGAAGCAATTATCGAATACCGCAAACAACATGGTGTTTAAAAATAATCGTGCGTGACTAACAGATCTAACGATATGGTCTACACTTACCGGCATTACATAGTTATACTTCGTTCGCTTCGACCGCGTGAAAGACTTAAGCGACTTCATCATCTTGCAGACTAATGACCGCAAAAAAGGCTAGCCATGAGGAACCCGGAATTTAAAGAACAGCTGCATGAGTATTCGCAGTGGCGCAGTCAGTTGATACAAGCGATTGAAATGTATCAGGAATGGCGTATCCGTTACGGGATGACCGATGTCCACAGTACGGGGACAATTTTGAATATCCTCAATGGCTTGGAATCAGACCGCGTTACGCTGGCTTTTGTTGCGGAGTTTTCGCGCGGCAAAACGGAGCTGATCAATGCTTTGTTTTTTGCCGAAACCGGTGTTCGATTGTTGCCTTCAGCCCCTGGTCGGACAACGATGTCGCCTACCGAAGTATTTTATGACGAAGAGGGAGGCAGCTATATTCGTCTGCTGAATATAGAGAGTCGCTTAGAAGATATTTCTCTGGCCGAATATAAAAACAATCCCGCTCGCTGGACACAAATCGATCTAAATTTCGATTCTCCGACGCAAATGCAAGAAGCATTTAGAGAGTTGATCGCCACCAAAAACGTGCCCAGGGATGTAGCGGATAAACTGGGATTATGGAACGAACGTGAAGCGGCCGAGCAAGGAGTCGTTAATCCTGAAACAGTTGAAATTCCATGCTGGCGCCATGCTTTAATCAGTTTTCCGCATCCGTTATTGAAGGAAGGGCTCTGTATTCTCGACACGCCGGGCTTAAATGCATTAGGTACCGAGCCTGAGCTGACTTTGAACATGCTCCCAAGCGCTCAGGCAATCATATTCGTCCTAGCTGCCGATACCGGAGTGACTAAAAGCGACTTGGAAATGTGGCGTAATCATGTCTGTAGCGCTAGGGGCGGGAGAAAGCATGGGCTGGCTGTCGTCATGAACAAAATCGACTCGATGTGGGACGATCTAGCCGGTGAAACGGGTTATGACGCAGCCATAGAATCGCAAATTAGCACATCGGCCGGAATTTTAAATATCGACGAATCATCCATCTTTCCGGTATCGGCTAAGCAGGCGCTGCTGGCGAAGGTGAAATCTGATAACGTATTGCTCGAAAAAAGTCGGTTACATTCCTTGGAAAAATATTTATCCGACGACATTCTGAAACAACGGCGGCAAATATTACTCAATACGGTTAAAAAAGATATCGGCTTTTTGGTGGGTGAGTCGTCTAATCTTACCGACGGTAAACTTGCCAATGCCACCAAGCAATTAGAGGAATTCAAGAAACTGGACTTTGAAAATCATGAAATGACCGAAAAGTTGATGGCTGAAACCCGCGACAGGCAGCAGCATTACATGGTCAATGTCGAAAATTTTCAAGCTAGCCGTAAGGTTTTTAGTGTTCAGGCAAAAATCCTGATTGACTCGTTCGCTAAGGAAAAAATCGATGAGATCATCAGACAGACCCGGGAAGATATGTCCAAGAGTTTAACGACTTACGGCATGAAACAGCAAATCCGTAAGTTATTCGACGAATTGCGGGATTTATTGCAGGACGCGGTTGATACGACTAATGAAACCCGGCGCTTAGTTAAAGCGATTCATAAAAAGTTTCAGGACGAATACGGCTTTAAGGAAATCGAACCACAGCTTTTCTCGATCAAGCAATATCAGTTCGAATTAGAACAGGTTTTCGAGGAGGGCGAAGCATTCCGAACCAGCACAAAAACGACCCTGACCGAGCAAAGCATTGTGATTAATAAGCTTTATAGCACGTTAATCAGTAAAGCACGAAATACTATGAAGCACGCTCAAAAAGACGCCGCTGCCTGGAGTAACAGTGTATTGACACCGTTGATGCACCAAATCAAGGATCATAA
>SLIO01000301.1 GCA_007135635.1 Methylomicrobium sp.
GATTTTTTGGACGTTCCGGCGGCGAATCGCGGGATGTGGGACAGCTCATTGATGTTTCGTTAAGCCACAAATTGAATGATCATGTCAGCTGGAATATGTACTACGGACATGTTATCGGCGGGACGGCCATGGGCAATGCCTACACACGCAACAAAAATGCCGATTTCGGGTTTGTCGAAGTCCAATTCAATTTTTGATTCTGCTGAAAAATATTCGTTTGGACATCGTCCCGGATTATTTTAAGGATAATGATAATGAGACAAAAATTAGTCGTGATCGGTAACGGCATGGCGGGCATGCGCACCGTCGAAGCCTTGATCGAATCGGCACCCGACTTATACGACATCACCGTATTCGGCGCCGAACCTTACGCTAATTACAATCGTATCTTGTTGACGCCGGTCTTGTACGGCGAAAAACGAATCGACGACATCATGATTCATGACTTCGACTGGTACCGAAAACACGCTATCACGCTATATTACGGTCCGGATAAAACCGTCGTCGACGTCGACCGGAGCCGCTTCCGTGTGATTGCAAAAGACGGCACCGTAGCCTCTTACGACCGATTGTTGATTGCGACTGGTTCACTGCCGTTGATCCTACCGATTCCGGGCCGCGACACCGAGGGCGTGATGTGTTTTCGCGAAATTGCCGACGTCGAAGCGATGATCGAAAAAAGCCGAAGCAAGCGGCACGCCATAATACTTGGCGGCGGCTTGTTAGGTTTGGAAGCCGCCAACGGTCTCAAGCAGCGAGGCATGCAGGTGACCGTTATCAATCGCGCCGACCATTTATTGAATCGCCAACTCGATAACGAGGCCGGCGCTCTCTTAAAATCGCAGCTCGAATCCAAGGGGCTCTATTTCAAGCTGGGTTGCACGATCGAAAACATCATCAGCCAAAACGGCCATATCGCCGAAGTCGAATTGAGTGACGGCAGCACTCTACCCGCCGATCTACTGATCATGGCAACCGGCATTACTCCGAATATCGAGCTCGCAAAGACCATCGGACTCGACTGCGAACAGGGCATCGTCGTTGACGATACAATGCAAACCAGCGATTCTTCGATCTATTCTGTCGGGGAATGCGTGCAGTATCGGGGCGAATTGTTCGGCCTGGTCGCGCCGGTGTACGAGCAAGCTAAAGTCTGCGCCAGGCAATTGAGTCATCGAACCGATTCGCGTTACCAAAGCCTTTTGCCCGCAACCCGACTCAAGGTCACCGGCATCGATCTGTTTTCGGCAGGCGATTTCAATGGCGGTAAACCTTGCGAACAGATCGTTTTCAAGGATCCGGCTATGCATATTTATAAAAAATTGGTCATCAAGAATCGGCATATCTCCGGTATAGTGCTCTACGGCGATACCAGCGATTCGGCTTGGTATCTCGATTGTTTGAAAAACTCAACCGATATTTCACCGTACCGCGATTGTTTAATTTTCGGACGCCCTCAACCGATTGCCCCATGAACTCAAAAACGATCAAAACCACCTGTCCTTATTGCGGGGTCGGCTGCGGCATTGTAGCGACCGTCGACGATGCAATCGCCCATAAAGCAACGATACAAGGCGATCCGGATCATCCCGCCAATTTCGGTAAACTGTGCTCGAAAGGTTCGGCATTGGGCGATACCGTATCGGTGGAAAATCGTCTGCTATACCCCGAAGTCGATGGCATACCGTGCGACTGGAATACCGCGCTCGATACCGTTGCCGACGGTTTGACCTCGATCGTGCGCCAATACGGCCCCGATGCGGTAGCGTTCTATGTCTCGGGCCAGTTATTGACCGAGGACTATTATGTTGTCAATAAATTCATGAAAGGCTTTATCGGTTCGGCCAATATCGATACTAATTCAAGGCTGTGCATGTCCTCGGCCGTCACCGGCTACAAAAGAGCCTTCGGCGCCGATGCCGTCCCGTGTAGCTACGAAGACCTGGAAGCCGCCGAATTGGTCGTGCTGACCGGTTCGAACACCGCATGGTGTCACCCGGTCGTGTTTCAGCGCATTCTCAGAGCTAAGGAAAACAATCCGGCGCTGAAAATCGTCGTGATCGACCCGCGTCGAACCGCGACATGCGACAGCGCGGATTTACACCTGGCGATCAAACCGGGCATGGACGGCTTATTGTTCAACGGTTTGTTGGCTTATTTGGCGCAAACCAATACGCTCGATAAGGACTACATCGCAGCGCATACCGAGGATTTCGAATGGGCTTTGCAGTCCGCCCGCAGCACTGCAGGAAGTATTGAACATGTCGCGCAAGACTGCGGTTTGTCCGTGTCCGATGTCGAAAAGTTTTTTGACTGGTTTGCGAACACCGGTAAAACCGTCACGGTCTATTCGCAAGGCATCAACCAATCGGGCTCCGGCTCCGATAAATGCAATGCCATCATCAATTGCCATTTGGCGACCGGTAGAATTGGCAAACCAGGCATGGGGCCTTTTTCGTTCACCGGACAACCGAATGCGATGGGTGGACGCGAAGTCGGAGGCTTAGCCAATACCCTGGCAGCACACATGGAACTGGATAGTCCCGAACATATCGAACGGGTCGCCCGCTTTTGGCAAACCAAGCGGATCGCGACCCGCTCGGGCCTGAAAGCGGTTGAACTGTTCGATGCGATCGATGCGGGCACCGTCAAGGCCGTCTGGATTATCGCAACGAATCCGGTGGTCACGCTGCCGGACGCCGATAAAGTCAAAAATGCGCTGAAACGCTGCGATCTTGTCATCGTATCGGATTGCATCAAGAATACCGATACGGTCGATTTGGCGCATATCCGCTTACCGGCGGCCGGCTGGAGCGAAAAAGACGGCACCGTCACGAACATGGAACGGCGTATTTCTCGGCAACGAGCGTTGTTCAAACCATCCGGCATGGCAAGGCCGGACTGGTGGATCATTAGCCAAGTCGCCGCCCGCATGGGTTTCAAGCAAAACTTCGCTTACCGGTCCAGCGCCGAAATATTCCGCGAACACGCAGCGCTGTCCGGCTTTGAAAATAACCATGAAGGCCAACTGCGCGATTTCGATATTTCAGCCTTCGCGGACCTGACCGAAAACGCCTACGGGCGTATGCAACCGGTGCAATGGCCGGTCACTAAAAAGAATCCTTACGGCACCGCGCGCCTTTTCGCCGAAGGCAAGTTTTATACGCCGTCCCGAAAAGCCCGGTTCATTGCGATTCGCCCGCGCTCGCCGGTTAATAAGCCCGATCCGAATTATCCTTTTACATTGAATACCGGCCGTCTTCGCGATCAATGGCATACGATGACTCGAACCGGCTTGTCGGCAAAACTCAATGCTCATATACCGGAACCTTTCGTCGAAATTCATCCGCTCGATGCGGCACATTATCATTTACAAACGCATGACCTAGCGACGGTATCTAGTCTTTGGGGCAACATGATCGCCCGAGTCGTCGTCACAGAAAACCAGCAATCCGCCAGCCTATTCGTGCCGATGCACTGGACGGAGCAACTCAGTAGCCGAGGACGAGTCGGCGCATTAGTCAATCCGGTCGTCGACCCGCATTCCGGTCAACCGGAAAGCAAGCAAACCCCGGCAGCCATCACGCCTTATCGAGCGCTCTGGTACGCGATGTTATTGTCGCGTTCGCCATTGATGCTCGACGATATAGAATACCGCGTTACAGTCAAAGGCAACTTTTTCATGCGCTACGAGCTGGCCGACCGTATGCCCTTTCCTTCTTGGCGTGATTGGCTAAAATCGCTATCCGGCGAGTCGAAAAACCCTCATTTCCTGGAATACAGCGATCCGGAACGGGGAGTTTATCGCAGCGCGCTAATCATCAACGGTCGATTGGAAGTTTGCTTATTCGTGTCCTCAACACCGCCATTGCCGGAAACGGGCTGGCTTGAAACACTCTTTGCGCAACCGCAGATCAACAAAGAGGAGCGCTTACGACTACTGAGCGCTTTGCCCCCGGAAGGACAAGAGGATTGCGGCCGCTTGGTTTGTTCCTGTTTCAATGTCGGCGAAAAATCGATCGCCAAAGCGGTCAGGGAATTCAATTTAGCGAACGTCGAACAAATCGGGCAACAACTCAGCGCAGGAACCGGCTGCGGTTCTTGTCTGCCGGAGCTGAAACGATTTTTGCCGAAGCAATAAGGATTTGGTCATAAATAACTTCCTTTTTTTTGGGAGGGTTCGGTTGCTCGATTGACAGGTGTCGGCGGCAGGGCAGATTTTTGCTCCTGCAAAATCTGCATTCACGCCATCCATAGCGCTTGCAGATTTTTGCTCCTCGGCAA
>SLIO01000454.1 GCA_007135635.1 Methylomicrobium sp.
AAATTAGTGTTAGGTTTTTTAACGAAAATGCAGGCGGAGTTAGGCGAGTCGGTTAATTATCGATTGGCGTTAGGTGAGGATGGCATAGAGCTGAATCAGTTTATCGGTCGCCCGGTAACAATGCGCTTTACCGGTAAAATAGCTTGCGTTCATTGCGGGCGCGATACCAAAAAAAGTTTTAGCCAAGGGTATTGTTATCCTTGTTTCGTGTCGCTAGCGCAATGCGATATGTGTATTTTAAAGCCGGAAAAATGTCACTATCACCAAGGTACCTGCCGCGAACCGCAGTGGGGTGAAACATTTTGTTTTCAGCCGCACTATGTTTATTTGGCCAACGCTTCCGGTATCAAAGTCGGTATTACACGGCAAACGCAAATTCCGACGCGTTGGATCGATCAAGGCGCTATACAGGCATTGCCCATTATGAAAGTGGCCTCGCGCCATATGTCGGGGTTAGTCGAAGTGGCGCTTGGCCGATATGTCAGCGATAAAACCAGTTGGCAGCAAATGCTTAAGAACAATACAACGCCGGCTGATTTATGCGCTAAGCGCGATGAGCTTTTGGCATTATGTCGGGAAGAGTTGACCGATATTATCACGCGCTTCGGCGATAGTGCGATCGAAAATCTAACGGATGCCGAGCCTGTCGATATCGCTTATCCGGTAATCCGTTATCCGGCTAAGGTCAAATCGTTTAATTTTGATAAGCAAGCCGAGGTCGGTGGGGTGTTGGAAGGAATTAAAGGGCAGTATTTGTTATTCGATACCGGCGTAATCAATATCCGAAAATTTTCAGGCTATGAGGTCGATTTTTCGACAGATTAAAAGCGATAACGCTTTTCTTCCTGGTAATAGTCGTCGAAACCGACGATTTCGGTCAATTCCTTGAAGTCCAGTTTTTTCGGTGTGTTTTGGCCGGTTTTGAGCGCATGCAGGGCGTTTTGCATCGCGACAATTGAGGCATTGAGTAGCGTCAATGGGTAAACAGCGATTTTATAACCCATCGCTTCGAGTTGGTCGTGGGGCAATAGCGGTGTTTTTCCGCGTTCGATCAAATTAGCAACTTTGTGTCCCGGTACCTCGGCACAATAGCGACTCATTTCTTGCTCGCTTTCCGGTGCTTCCAGAAAATTGATATCGGCGCCGATTTCGTGAAATAGTTTCGTGCGTAGGATCGCTTCGTCCAAGTCGTGAGTGGCCCTGGCGTCCGTTCGGGCCATGATCAAGATATCGGCGCCTTCGTTGCGGGCATCCACGGCTGCTTGAATACGCATCGCGGCTTCGTCTCGCCCAACAACCAATTTACCGCGCGTATGCCCGCAGCGTTTCGGTGCTATTTGATCTTCAAGCATAATGCAGGCAAAACCGGCTTGTGCATAACCTTGTACGGTTCTCTTGATGTTAAGCGCGTTTCCGAAACCGGTATCGCCGTCGCCCCAGATGGGAATCGATACGGCATTGCAAATATTACGTCCCTGATCGAGCAATTCGGCATAAGAAATCAAGCCTGTATCCGGCAGACCGAGGCGGTCGGCCGAAACCGCAAAACCGCTCATAAAGGCCGTGCTGAAGCCGGCTTTTTCGCATAGTTTCGCAGATAATGCGTCATGACAGCCCGGCATCACAATAATTCCAGGGTGGTCGAGTAAGCGGCGAAGTTTTTCGGCAGCGGTCATTTGGTGTCTGGTTTAGATCGGAATAGAGTTCGATGTGACAATTTTGGGTGGTGCCTGATCAATCGTCAAATTTCTTTGAAATTAGCGTTAGGTTGTGTTTCGCTATAATTGAATTCGGTGCTTTGTTTTCACCTGAGTTCGCTCGTGTTATGGACCTGCCACTTTACTGTGTTCAGGAGTATTGGTCATGTTATCAAAGTCTTGATTTGTCTTGACGAACGGGGGCAAAACCAGTAGTTTATCTAACCTTTTTTTAAAATAAAACCAAGCGATTCAGTCATGAATGGGTTTTATTGATCACCTGATAGTTAATTTAGAGGGTAATAGTGTGGAGTTAAACGGCGCACAAATTTTGGTTCAAAGTCTCAAAGACGAAGGCGTAGAGTATATATTCGGCTATCCTGGCGGAGCAGTGCTGCATATCTACGACGCTATTTTTCAACAAGACGACGTCAAGCATATTCTGGTGCGCCATGAACAAGGCGCCACCCATGCCGCGGATGCCTATGCGCGCGCGACCGGGAAAACGGGAGTCGTTTTGGTGACTTCCGGTCCGGGGGCTACTAACGCGGTAACCGGTATTGCAACCGCTTTTATGGACTCGATCCCAATGGTGGTAATTTCAGGGCAGGTGCCATCGCCGGTTATAGGAAGTGATGCGTTTCAAGAAGTCGACATGGTGGGAATTAGTCGGCCGTGCGTCAAGCACAACTTTTTGGTCAAAGACGTCACCAAGCTTGCCGAGACTATTAAAAAAGCATTTTATGTTGCATCGACCGGACGTCCCGGTCCTGTTGTGGTTGATGTGCCCAAGGATATTACCGACCCGACTATCAAAGTGCCTTACAAGTATCCTCGCAAAGTAACTATGCGGTCTTACAACCCGGCTATCGAAGGGCATAAAGGCCAGATCAAGAAGGCCGTCGAATTACTCTTGTCCGCTCAACGTCCGATGATATATTCGGGGGGCGGAGTGATCCTTGGCGAAGCAAGCCGGGAATTGATCGAATTGACTAGAACGCTCGGTTATCCTATTACTAATACGCTGATGGGCTTAGGCGCGTATCCAGCCACCGATAAGCAATTTATCGGCATGTTGGGTATGCATGGCACCTATGAGGCTAATATGGGTATGCATGAGAGCGATGTGATTCTCGCGGTCGGTGCGCGCTTCGACGACCGGGTCACAGGAAAACTGGCCGAATTTTGTCCTTACGCCAAAATGATTCATATCGATGTCGATCCGGCATCGATATCGAAAACCGTCAAAGTCGATATTCCGATCGTCGGTCAAGTCAAACCCGTTCTGACGCAAATGATCGAGTTGGTCAAAGAGAGCAAAAAACAGCCATCCAAAAAAGCATTGGCGGTATGGTGGGAGCAAATCGACAAATGGCGTTCGGTACAATGCTTGGAATATGATCGCGAAAGTCCTCTGATCAAGCCGCAGTATGTCATCGAACAGCTTTATGAGGTCACGAAAGGTGATGCTTACATTACTTCGGATGTCGGACAGCATCAAATGTATGCAGCGCAGTATTACCATTTTGATAAGCCTCGCCGCTGGATCAATTCGGGCGGACTGGGTACTATGGGCTTTGGTTTGCCGGCCGCTATCGGCGTGAAATTAGCGTTTCCGGAATCCGATGTTGCTTGCGTGACCGGTGAAGCCAGTATTCAAATGTGCATACAAGAGCTGTCGACCGCATTGCAGTACAAAACGCCGGTTAAGATTATTAATCTGAATAACCGTTACATGGGCATGGTGCGGCAATGGCAGGAGTTTTCTTACGAAAGCCGTTATTCGCATTCTTACATGGATACCTTGCCCGACTTCGTCAAATTGGCTGAGGCTTACGGTCATGTCGGCATGTTGGTCGAAAACAAGGCCGATTTGCGACCGGCCTTGGAAGAGGCGTTCGCGATGAAAGATAGAACCGTATTCATGGACATCATTACCGATCGTACTGAAAACGTGTATCCAATGATAGAGTCCGGTAAGGGGCATCACGATATGAAATTGCGGGTAGCCCCAGGAACACCGACGGACAGGGAGTTGGCATAATGAGGCATATTATTTCTATATTGATTGAAAATGAAGCCGGTGCATTATCGAGAGTCGCCGGACTTTTTTCGGCGCGCGGTTACAACATCGAATCGTTGACCGTCGCACCGACCGAGGATCCGAGTCTGTCACGCATGACCCTGGTCACACGCGGCAGTGATGATATTATCGAGCAAATTACCAAGCAGCTTAATAAGTTAGTCGATGTCGTAAAGCTAATCGATTTGGCTGAATCGGCGCATATCGAACGCGAATTGATGATGGTTAAAGTCAAAACCAGCGAAACGACCCGGGCCGAAATTAAGCGCATTGCCGACATTTTCCGGGGGCGGATTATCGATGTAACACCTTCGACCTTTGTGATCGAAATGACTGGTACCTCCGATAAACTGGATGCCTTGGTCAAGGCAATCGACGAAACTAGCATCATCGAAGTGGTTCGGTCCGGCGCAACAGGGATTTCCCGGGGCGAGAAAGGATTACATCTTTAAATTAGAAAATAACATCAACCACACATAGCGCGAAGAAGAATCAACGAGCT
>SLIO01000375.1 GCA_007135635.1 Methylomicrobium sp.
CATTCCGGCAGGGATTGCCGGGATCCAGGTCACAAGGATGTGAAAGCTCCTCGCCATCCATGGCTTCTAGGCCCCGGCAGTCCTTGCCGGGGCGACGCCAACTATTAACGCAAACATAGCCTTTTTCAAAGGGGGAGGCCAACAATACGCCTGAATTGCGGTAATTTGCCAACGGGGTCTGAAACTTACCCGAGAATACGTCCTTGTAGGCCTCACGCCATCCCTATAGCGTTCGAACGCTGCCGTCAAGCCTCCCATGGACGGGTTAACGGCGGTCCTCGATAGACACATCCCATACCTTTTTATTCTTAGACGGTTTTTCAATCAAATATGGAGTAGATTAAAAGCCGTCCCTACCTCGAAAACTGAACTGCACTCAGCCTTGGTGTTGCAAAGACAATAATAGTTCTGACTGCGCCTGAATCGCTGCTTGCTCCTCCCCCGGCGATAATTGAACATATTGTCCATCCGACTGCAACAGCCATGCCTGGCAATTATCCTTTAAATACAACTCCAGGTCGTTTCTAACCCGCTGATGTAATCGTTTATTCTCTATCGGAAAGCCAGTCTCGACTCTTTTGAACATGTTGCGTCCCATCATATCGGCACTTGCGACATAGACCTCCGGATTACCGTCGTTTTCAAATGCATAAACCCGGGTATGCTCGAGGAAACGGCCGATAATCGAACGGACCACGATGTTTTCGGAAATACCCGGAATACCGGGTTTCAGACAACACATACCCCTGACGATCAAATCGATTTTTACGCCAGCCTGCGAAGCCCGATACAAGGCTTTGATTAACTCTTGCTCGACGACTGCATTGACTTTGATGATAATTCCGGACGGCTTTCCGGCTTGCGCATTGCGAATTTCGCGCTCGATTTTCTCGATCAAACCGCTATGCAGCGTAAACGGCGATTGCAGCAGTTTATTCAATTTGGTCACTTTTCCGAGACTGGTTAATTGCGCGAATACACGGCGAACGTCTTCACCGAGTTCCTTGTCGCATGAAAACAAGCCGTAATCGGTATAAAGCAATGCTGTTTTTGGGTGATAATTACCGCTACCGAGATGTACATAATTACGCAGTTTTTTACCTTCCTTGCGCAACACCAGACACATTTTGGCATGTGTTTTATATCCCACGACCCCATAAACGACATGTACGGCGGCTTCCTGTAGCTTTGCAGCCAAGTTTATATTGGCTTTTTCATCAAACCGGGCACGCAGTTCGATCACTACAGTCACCTCCTTACCGGCCCGAGCCGCTTTCACTAATGCGCCAACAATAGGCGAATCCGCACCGGTGCGATACAACGTCTGTTTGATCGCCAATACATCGGGATCGGAGGCTGCCTGTTTCAGAAATTCAACCACAGGTAAAAACGATTCGAACGGATGATGCAAAAGAATATCTTGCTTTTCGAGCGCGGCGAAAATGTCTTTATTGCGAGCCAATTGCGGCGGTATTGCGGGCTTGAACGGCGTAAACTTTAGCTCAGGCCGCTCCACATGATTGATGATTTCCTGCAAGCGATTTAAATTAACCGGGCCATCGACCAAATACAAGCGATCGGGCGTCAATTCGAAACGGGCCATCAAGAAATTAACGGTTTCCTCGGGACAGTTTGAAGCAATCTCAAGCCTGACCTCATCGCCATAATTGCGCATCGCCAATTCCCCTTCGACCGCGAGCAGCAAATCGTCTATCGCATCGTCATCGACAAAAAAATCGCTATTGCGAGTCACTCGGAATTGATAGCAACCTTTGACATTCATGCCATTAAACAATTGATCGACAAAGGCGTGAATAATCGACGATAAAAACACAAAATCGTGAGGCCCACGGCCGGTCGCGTCGGCCGGCAATTGGATGATCCTCGGTAAGGCCCGTGGGGCTTGCAATACCGCCCGACCGCTATTTCGGCCGAAAGCATCCTTGCCGGTCAATGAAATGATGAAATTCAAACTCTTGTTAAGAATACGAGGGAACGGATGCGCCGAATCCAAGCCCACCGGAGTCAATATCGGCAGCAATTCTTCGTTGAAATAATTTTCCAACCATATGAGTTGCTTAGCGGTCCATTCCGAACGCCGAATAAATCGAATATTTTCCTCAGCCAAGGCCGGCAACAAAATATCGTTCAAGACTCGATATTGATCCTCGACCAAATTATGAGCCTTAAGCGAAATTCTTTCGAGTTGTTCGTGTGGAGACAGCCCGTCGACGCCGATGGCTTTAGGGTCCATTTCGGCCATTTGCAAGAGACTTGCGACCCGGACTTCGAAAAACTCGTCGAGATTCGAGCAGGAAATGCATAAATAATTCAGCCGTTCCAGTAATGGCACACGGGAGTCTTTGGATTGTGCCAGGACTCTTTGATTGAATTCCAGCAAACTGAGCTCGCGATTGAGATAAAGATCGTAGCTATCGAGATTAATCGCCTCGCCGATTTCGCTTTCTTTTTCCATACTACCAATTTCCGTAATAGATTTTTGTTAATTTGCCTGACTATGCTGAGTGCCGCTTGGGTTCTTATCGTTATTTGAAAATAATAGCCCCCGAAATAAAAACATGTCGATCACTAATGCGCGCGACATCAAATTTCAGACCGGCTTCGTGCAACTGTTCCTCGATTTCCTCGAGCGTCAATGCCGCCAATAACGAGTGATAGAAATCGCGCTGCAGAATTTCGGGTTCCGAAGCGGCGTATATTTCGACGATGTCCTTGGCTTGCTGAACACTTTGGGGACGGAATAAATCCATAATGGCAACCCGAGTCCCATTAGTGGCATAACGCTTAATAAAATGCCATAAAGCTTGTGGTTCCGGCAAATGATGTAACAGGCTATTACTGAAAATCAATTCATACCGGCTTCGAGGTAACGAAACCGTTTGTAATTTTCCGCGAATAAACCGAACGCGCGTCTTCAAATCACTGGGTATCGTGGATTCAGCATAGTCAAGCATCGCTGCCGATCCATCCAAAGCATCGATATGAGCCGATGGATAAGCCATCGCAAAGCGGCAACTGATATCACCCGGACCGCAACCCAAATCCAATGCATAGCCTTCAAAACCGCCCGCGCCAATGAAAGTTTTTAGACTCTTAATGAACCGATCATTTGGCTCGGAAAAATCGGCTTGCGCGTAGGCCAAGACCTGGGTTTTATCTTCCATCAATTCCGGTTCACAAGTTCTTTTCATAGAATCTTCCATTTCTGGCCGAGGGCGAAAATAAAGTCATTGTAAAAGGCTCATCATTCCTTATGTGCTAAAGCATGAAGGGTACTCAATCAATGAGTGGCGCGTCCTTACAGAAAAACTTGGATTCAAGTCATAGGTGCTAAATTCTTAGCGAAAGCTTTCTGCTTATCCTTCGGCATTAATAGGGATACCGTTTCGAATGAGAACTTCACGTAAATCTAATGTCAATTGAAAAACTTCATTATTCCAGTCGCCGCCTTGTCTGTCATAAGCGTTTTGCTCAGCAATAACCGCCATACGATCTTCACTGAATACGCTCTCGGTAAACCAACGCATAAAAGGCCAAAATAAATAAATTAGGCCCGGTATCGGCGGCTTTTTGATCATCAACATGCCGAAGCTTTTATGAACACGTTGATCTTGATTTACCGGAATATAGACGGACCATAGATGCAAGGCCGGTTCATCATCACCTTTGCGCATCAACGTCAACGACTGATAAGGATAATCGGTGCGAATGGTCATTATGTCGTCGTCATCCGTGGAGCTACCCTTTCTTGAGCCTTCCATTAAATAATCGGCACCGACTTTTCTTTTGCCGCCCCCACCAAAGATGTAACTCGCTTCAACCCAATTGTCTCCATGTTCATTGGCTATCAGGACCGGCTTAACACCACCGAGCAATTTCCGATGTAAAAACTGATGATTCATGTCCATTAAATTTTCATGCATAAAAGAATAGTGGCAGGCCACTTCTCTTTCGAAGTACATGGTCTTGAAATCGGAACGCTGCCATGCCGGCAGATCGGGAAAGGGCGCTTGAGCCAATTTTTCAGGGGTGCCTGTATAAACAAATATATGGTCGTAGGCTTCTCGACTAGGATATTGCTTAACACAAGTCGGTGGCTTATGACCGCCCTTGACTAAATATGGAATTTTAGCAACTCGTCCGCTCTCCTCATACTCCCAAGCATGGTAGCAACATTTTAAGCGATCGCCTTCCAAAACCCCCATGCTGAGCGGAATTTGTCGGTGCGCGCAACGATCTTCCAACGCAAATACTTCGCCATTCTTTTTTCTAGCTAATACGATTGGCTCTCCGGCAAATGAAACGGAATGCAATTGGCCTTTTTTAACTGCGCCGCTTCGCGCCAAGGGGTACCAAAAATCAGGGTGTAAACCAACCCGACGTAAATCAGGGATATTGTGGATTTTATCGTCTAAATACATAGAATCACCAGTCAGTTATACTTAGCGCGGTAATGTTTGCGGTTTTTATGGCAAGGCTATTTTGTTCGGTAGCAAGGCTCCAAAACAGGCGTTAAGCTAAGCTATACAACTGTTTTCGCAAAGCTTTCCGCTCCTTACCTACATCCTTGTAGGTAAGGCCGCTATCGGACAAAAGAGCGCGTCAGCTTACCGGCAAAGGTGGCCGCGCGAAGTGAGTTAATAACCCTAAATAAAATAAAGCAATTAAAAACATCATTCAACGATAACGTAATGATGCGTTGATCTTATTTGGCTAAAAAACCCCTATTCCCCTGCAAGCCTCCACTATGTAAAACGATGATCCTTTGACCTGGTTTAAAAAATCCTTTTTCCAATAAATCATAAATACCGTATAGCATTTTACCGGTATAAACTGGCTCCAGTTGAATCGAAGACTGGCTTGAGAAGCATTCCATGAATTCAAACAATTCGGTACTTGTACGCGCAAAACCGCCAAAATGATAACCAGTGATAATATCCCAATTATCTCGGGATCGGGTTAACAGCGCCTCCACATCAAGCTTCAAAAATTCACCACCTTTCAGCGCCGAGAATCCGATGACGCGGACATCTGACCGAACCGCTTCAATAATCCCCGCCAAGGTTGTTCCGGTTCCGCAAGGGCAACAAATGACATCATATTGCAGATCGATTTCCGAAATTAGTTCAGCCACGCCTTGCAAAGCCAATTCCACTGAACCGCCTTCGGGCAGCCAATAAGCGTTGGTATCGATTCCCGGCAAACTCTTCCAATGTTTGTGTTGTCTGAGGTTGCGATAGTCTTCACGCGATACAAATTGCAGACGCATTCCCCATTGCTCCATATCATTCAAGGTTGGATTCGACTGCGGCTCGCCGCGAACAAAAGCTTCCGTTTGAAGACCGAGCCACTGACCGACATAGGCCAAGGCATGCAAATGATTCGAATAGGCGCCGCCCATGCTGACGACTTTAGTCGCGCCCAGCGATAAAGCGTGGTTTAGTATGTATTTAAGTTTACGCCATTTGTTGCCGGATAGGATAGGATGCAACAAGTCATCACGTTTAACCCATAACTCGACCTGCCGCCTGTCCAAGCACAGGTCTGAAACTTTTGTTAAAATTGAGCGTGCAAATTGATTTTCAAGTGCGATAAGTTTAGGGTGCATCTATGTGCGGACGGTTTAATTTAATCGCGACCAGCGACACAATAATCGAACATTTCCAGTTAAAGCGTTTGCCGAACTATCGGACCGACTACAATATACCGCCGGGTCAAAAGATTCTGAACATCGTGCAATTGGAGGACGGTAGCAACAAAGGCGTTTATTTACATTGGGGCTTGATTCCGTCCTGGAGCAAAGATGCAAAAATCGCGTACCGCTTAATCAATGCCCGGGCCGAAACCTTGGCCGACAAACCTTCATTCAGATCCGCTTATTCTAAACGCCGTTGCCTGATTCCCGCTACCGGCTTTTATGAATGGCGACAAACCGAAACCGGCAAACGACCTTATCATGTTCATTATCAGGATAATCAACTGTTCGCGTTTGCGGGGTTATGGGAGCATTGGGAAAACAACAACGAAACCCTCTATTCCTGCACAATCATCACCTGCTCTGCCTTAGCGCCGGTATCCACTATTCACGAGCGCATGCCGGTTATTATCCAACCTAAAAATTATTGCGATTGGTTAGATAAGCGAAAACTCGAAACCGACGTACTTGCTTTCAATCAAGTCAATTCTTATCAACAAATGGAATTGACACCGATTAGCCAACATGTCAATAATCCGGTCCATAATGATGAAAGTTGCATTCATCCGATTTAAATAGCACATTGATTGACCCGTTTTCATTTTATAGGAAACAAAGTCGGTTAAAGACCTTGCTAAAGCTTACTAAAAAGGTGTAGGGTTATTCATGGCGGACTTAAGTCATCAATTAAAGTTCGACTCGAACTTAGAAGGGATCTGTAAGTATGCCGAATTGTTTTCTTTAAGCGTAGAAATTGAAGATACCGAAAACTCAATGGCCACGACACGGCTATTGAAGCTACATACATTGAAAAATACGTTTTTACAATGTTCACGATAAACAAATCGTTATGACATGTTTATCAATTAAGGAACTAAAACAACCTATAACTTTGGCTACTGATGCGGAATGACTGTCCAGCAGAAAGCTGAACGGCAACCTAAATTGCTTGGCTAAATAATGCAATCGGTCGTTAAAGCTATATTGAGTTACGTTCCTTAAAAATTTACTATAACAATCATAAAAAGAGGATATTAATATGAAACTATTGAAAACAATGACCATAGGTTTATTGATGGGCGCTAGCCAATTGGTTATAGCGGAGGATCATTCTGCGGTGGCATTGGAACATGCCAATGCGGCGGTCGAGCATGGCAAAATGGGCCACGCTTCGATTCTTGTTGAGCATGCCGAAGCGGCTTTAGACCATGCTTTGAAAGCGTTAGAAAGCGCGGAAGGCGAGGAAAAAGCGCATTTGGAAGCAGCCGTTAAAGTACTGGAATATTCCATCGAACACGGCAAGATGGATCACGCCGACATAGCCACACCACCGGCCGCAGAAGCCGTCGAACACATTCATCAATCAACCCAAGCCAGAGGGTCAGCTGCTGCGGCAGAACTTGAAATTGAAGCTTCGGAAGAAGCTCCAAAATCATCAGCAGGCAAATGGCCGGTAACCGGGTATAAGAACATAAATCAATAAATAAAATTTATTGTCGGGTTAACGAAACCGCAATAAAGCTCATAACAAGGTTCGAGACGGACGCCCGCCTCGAACCCTTTTAATCAATTCAACAACGACAAGCGATTCCTCAATACTTCTAGCGTCTCTTCGGTCAACGGTTGCCTTTGATCGTCCCATGGCACGCCATCCAACTCCTCGGCTAGTACATCTATCGTTTCGATGAAGTCATCGAACACCGCCACAGGATCGTCGACTTCCCGAGGCTGCATGAAAAACACCAAACCCGGTGTCGTAAATTTTTCCAAATCTTGATCGGGGAATATACCGGGCTCAACCATGCTGGCCACGCCGAAATCGACCAAGCCTCTACTATCCAAGCGTTCGTAAATTTTAATACTGCCGTAGATCAATCCAACACTATCGAAGGCCAAGGCCAAGTCGGTGCCGTTGAATCCTTCATCCTCGGCGGCTATTAGACTGAATTGAATCAACGCAGGCAATTGCTCTTTCGACTTTTTGGCTTGATAAGGCTGAGTCGACGTCTCGGTTTTCGACTCCTCAGCCGGCTCGTAGCCGTATCGCGTTTCAGTCGAATAATCCTTAAAATCAGCTGATTCATCCTGATCTTGCGCAGTGCTGAGCGGGACGATGTCGAATTCGTCGCGCTCGGGATGCAAAGCCAGCGACGGATCGATATTCCGCACCGATTCCTTATCATCGAAATAAAACCCATCCCGCCGGGATTTTTTGCCTTTAAGATAAGACCACAGCAACATAACCGCGATCACAATCAACCCCATAACAATAATAACTATTCTTAAAATCTCTTTATCCATTAGCTTTCCGCCAGACTCATTGCTTCTTCGATATCCACCGCGACCATGCGCGACACTCCGGGCTCTCTCATCGTAACACCTGTCAATTGTTTTGCAATCTCCATCGTCACCTTGTTGTGTGATATAAATAAAAACTGCACGGCTGCGGACATTTCCTCGACCATTTTCGAAAAACGGCCAACGTTAGCATCATCCAATGGCGCATCGACCTCGTCCAATAAACAGAACGGCGCCGGATTCAGTTCAAAAATAGAAAATACCAACGCAACTGCCGTTAATGCCTTCTCGCCACCCGATAACAAATGAATTGAACTGTTTCGCTTGCCCGGTGGACGGGCGATGATATTGACACCGGCCTCCAATACATCGACGTCGGTCAATTCCAGGTAAGCCTGTCCGCCGCCGAATAACTTCGGAAACTTTTCTTGTAAGCCGCTGTTTATTTTATCGAATGTTTCCTTAAAACGTTGCCGACTTTCTTTATCGATTTTGTTGATCGCTTGCGTGAGGGTATCCAAGGCTTCGGTCAAATCGGCGTGCTGGTCATCGAGAAATTTTAGGCGTTCCGATTGCACATGGTATTCGTCGATCGCGCTCAGGTTGATTACGCCCAATTTTTCAATTTGAGTAACTAGCGCATCAACTTTCGATTTCCAGCCTTCTTCATTGGCATCTCCCGGTATTTGCTGTAAAACCTGTTCGGGCTCGGCATCGATTTCATTTAATTGTTCGGTGATTGTTTGCCGCCGAACCTGACATTCCTGCTGCTCGAAACGGAGCTTATCCAAGCTTGCTTTTTGTTTTTCCAAGTCGCGCTGAATTTGCGTATGCTTCTCGGATAAACCGGCGATGGTTTGTTCGGATTCTTCGAGTAATTTTCTCGCGGCTTTCAGATCCTTCTCTAGCGTTTCTTTATCGGTACGGTATTGTTGCAACAATAGCTTTTCATCATCGATCGGCGCGGCGATGTCGACAAGCTTTTGTTCCAGTTCGCCGACACGCTCGCCCGCTTGCCGGTTTTGTAGACTCAAACGTTCGATTTGCTTTATCGTCAACGACTCCGAAGATCGCAACGATTCGATCTTCGACTGATAACTGAAAACCTGCTGCTTAATTTCCGAAGCCCGGGCTTCGGCGGTTTGCAGCCTGGTTTGTAAATCCCGGTTGGCTTCTTCCAATGCTTGTTTTTGTTCATCAAGCCGCTGCAACTGTTGCTCGGCCTGTTGCAATTTCAGCACGGCTTCGGCTTGCATCTCTGCCTGTTCGGCGGTTTCGGCACCGATTTCATCAATTTCGTGGCGAACTTGCGCCAAGCGTCGCTGCTGCTGCTCGTGTCGGGCTGATTCCGCGCTCAATTCGGCGCTTTTAGCCGATAGTTCCAAACCGAGCGTTTTTTCCTCGCGTTGCCAGGTTTCTCGGTGCGCTTCGGCATCCTTCAAGGCTTGCTCGGCGTCTTCGAGCCGCTCACCGAGCTGTTCGATTTGCAAGTTTAATTCTGTCTGGCGCTGCTTGAGCGAACGCAGTTCCTTTTCGCGTTGCAAAACACCGGTTTTACTGTCTTGACTATGAATGATACGCAGCCAACCGCATCCGATCCAAGTGCCGTCAGGTAGAATAATCGATTCATAAGGTTTTAGCGACGATTCCATCGCCTTCGCAGCGGCCAAATCATCCACGCAATAAATACCGGTCAACAAACCGTGCAAATTCCAAGGTGCCTTGACCTTGTCGATCAAGGCCGGCAATGCGGTATGTTGTAATTGGGTATGTTGCAATTGATGGTTAAATTCTCGCGTTTCAAACAACGTCACCGAATCCTCGGTTAGGTTATGCAAGGCCGGAAACAGTGACTCGGCATCCTCAACGCAAACCGCCTCAAGATGAGCACCCAGTACGATTTCAAGTGCATGATCCCATCCGTTTTCGACTTCAAGCATTTCCGCCAGGCGTTTATTATCCGTCAATTGCGCTTGATCCAACCAGCCGGCAAGATGCTTGTTGTCCTTACCCATCGCGTGTTGCTGCAACAACTCCAGCGATGAAATCTTACCATTGACGCCATGCAGTTCAGAGCGCAAGCCATGCAAGTCTTGATTATATTGCTTGAGCTGTTGGCGCTGTTCTTGAATTCGTGCCAATAAATCTTCCAATTGCTTATGCATCTCATCGCGCTGCTCTTGAAGCAATTCGACCGTTGCGGACAGGTCTTCGATCGCGACTTGCAAATGGCTCGCGGCCAATTCGCCCTGCTCGGTTTGCAGCTTATCCAAACGCGCTTGTAGCTGACGATTCTGACTGTCCAACTGTTTGATTTTCAGCCGTTCGATTTCGGCTTGTTCTCTACAGGCTGAACTTTCTGATAGAAAGACCTCCCATTGCCGTTGCCAAGTACTTTTTTCATCCTGCGCTTGTTGGCGCACCGTGGCCGCATCCTCGGCGCGCTCCTGGCTCAGCGCTAATGCTTCTTCGGCTTCGAATAAGGCTTGCTTAATATCTTCCAATTGCAGATGATCGTTTTCGAGCTCGTTAGCCGACTGCTCGAGCTGCCGCCTAAGCCGGTCAATCTCGACCACAATCTCTTCGTGGCTTTTTTGATTCAACTTGATCGTTTGTTCCAAACGACTGACTTCGGAAGACGCCTGATAATACTCACCTTGAGTGCGATTCATCGCGGCCTGGCGATCCTTATGCTCGGCCCGCGCGGTTTCGATCGCGGCGTCGTTATCACGTGCCGCAACGAACAAGCGATTATGTTCTTCGGCAACTTCATGTAATTGCTTATCCAAAGCCTGCAAGGATTGATGATAACTATCCCAACGCATTGCCAGTAATTCCAGTTTAAACTGGCGCTCTTGCTGCTTTAAACCGGTATATTTTTCGGCCTTTTCGGCTTGTTTTTGAAGATGTTTCAATTGTTTTTCAACTTCATCGCGCAAGTCAGTCAAACGCTCCAGATTTTCCCGGGTATGCTGCATTCGCGATTCAGTTTCCTGGCGCCGCTCCTTATACTTGGAAACCCCTGCCGCTTCTTCGATATGCACCCGAAGTTCTTCCGGCTTGGCTTCGACCATACGCGAAATCGTGCCCTGTTCGATGATCGCATAACTTCTCGAACCGAGACCGGTACCCAGAAATAAGTCGGTAATATCCTTGCGCCGGCAGCGTGCATTATTTAAAGCATACAATGATTGCCCATCGCGGCCGACTTGGCGTTTGATTGAAATCGTGTTGTATTTCGCGAACTCACCGCCAGCCTTGCCTTCGCTGTTATCGAATATCAATTCGACCGATGCAGTACCGACCGGTTTGCGTGATGCAGAACCGTTGAATATCACATCGACCATGCTGCCGCCGCGCAAATGCTTGGCCGAACTTTCCCCCATTACCCAACGAACAGCATCGATGATATTGGACTTGCCGCAGCCATTGGGCCCTACGATCGCGGTTAAATTGCCGGCAATCGGGATTACGGTCGGATCGACAAACGATTTAAATCCTGAAAGTTTGATTTTTTCCAGTTTCATTACTGGTACAATGCCGCTTGGTTTAAATGGAAATAACCGCTTATTATTAACGATATCCGAATTAACTTCGACTTTTTATTTTTGCTTTTTATTATTGATTCATGACGACACAACCCAGCACACAGCTCGAAACCTTCGACAACCCAAGACCCGGCAGGGATTTTACGATTCGCATCGACATCCCGGAATTCACCTGCCTGTGCCCTAAAACCGGCCAACCCGATTTCGCGACGCTCACAATTGAATATATTCCAAGTCAACTCTGTGTCGAACTCAAATCGCTCAAGCTCTACATGTGGTCTTTCCGCGATCGAGGCGCGTTTCATGAAGCCGTAACGAATGAAATTCTCGATCACATCGCCACGGCGATCCATCCTAATTTCATGCGTATCCGCGCGATTTTCAATGTGCGCGGCGGCATTTACACGAATGTAATCGCCGAACATAAGAACCCCGATTGGCAAGCACCGGAACCGGTGCACCTGCCGTAAATCTTTTGATGGCGAAGACCTATTACAATGCCGATATTGCTGTCGCACTCAAATACGACGGCAAACATGCGCCTAAAGTCACTGCGAAAGGCGAAGGTCTAACGGCCGAACAAATTATGGCCCTTGCCGAACATCACGGCATTCCGCTGCAAGCCGAACCCGAGCTGGCCCGAATTCTGGCTCAGGTACCGCTAGGCGAGGAAATCCCCAAGGAACTCTATATCGCGGTCGCGCAAGTGATCGCGTTCGCTTATTTCCTGAGCGGCAAAACTCCTGAAAATTTTACGAACCATGACGATTAAAGAAACCTTAACCACCCTGCCCCAATATATTTTGCCTCATCATACGCTTTCGCAGCTGATGAGCAAACTGACCCATTGCGAAAACAAACTTTGGAAAAACTTGTTCATCAAGCAAATCATCCGGCACTACGGCGTCGACATGAGCGCGGCGCTCGAGCCGAATATCGAAGCCTATGCCAGCTTCAACGAATTTTTTACGCGCCAATTGAAACCCGAAGCCAGACCGATTGCCAACGAACCCGGCGCGATCGTTTCACCGGCCGACGGCTTCGTCAGCCAGGCAGGTCAAATCAAAGACGGCGAGATTTTCCAAGCCAAAGGCAAAAGTTTTACCGCAACGCAGCTACTTGGCGGCGATAGCGAACGCGCCGAAGCATTCAAAGACGGTTCGTTCGCAACCATTTATTTGTCGCCTCGGGATTACCATCGACTGCACATGCCGCTGACAGGCACATTGAAAGAGATGGTTCATATTCCAGGCCGCTTATTCAGCGTCAACGCTGCAACAACCAACAGCGTACCCGGCCTGTTCGCGCGCAATGAACGCGTCGCGGCAATCTTCGATACCGAAGCGGGCCCGATGGCTCTGATATTGGTTGGCGCGATCTTCGTATCGAGCGTCGAAACGGTTTGGCACGGTGTCGTCACGCCGCCGACGATCGAAAAAGTCAGAACCTGGCAATACGAAACCGATGCGCCGCGCTTAAACATAGGCGAGGAAATGGGCCGTTTCAACATGGGTTCGACGATCATCGTCTTGTTCGGCAAAGACAAAGCCGACTGGCAAGCGGATTTCACGGCCGACAGCCCGGTGAAATTAGGTCAATTGATCGGAAAAACCTTAGACTAAACCGGACGATACGGTTTTATTATCATCGCTCCCACGCTCTGCGTCACAGCCATTAAATTAAGGGAACCTGGTCATTCCGCCATGGACTGGCGGAATCCAGTGCCATGGATGGCAAGCTTTTAAGACGCATTAAAGCCTAAATGCAAGCATTGCTTATTTCTATGACGGCTTAACTTAATGACAGTGACGCAGAACAATACATGAGGTCATGTTAAGCTGCGGTTGACCCTCATGCGGTAGGCTGTCGAAAAAAACCATTTTTAGCTAATTGCTGTGTTCCCGCTTTTTAAACTCAAAATATTTTTGAAATTGTTGGTATTCATAGGCTATTAATCGCCAGGCGTAGGGTGCGCATCGCGCACCTGGGTCGGGAACTCTTGTCGGTTAGGCACCGTGGAAAGGTGCGCGATGCGCACCCTACGACGCTCAAACTATCTTGGAAATTGTTGATGATCATAGGTTATAAAGCGCTAGTTATTTCCTCAAAATCCACAAAACAGTCATTTTATCCGACATGCAAATCGGTAAATTTCGGCACCCTACTCCTGCGGTACGCACAGCGTACCGTCCAGCCCTCAAGTTTCGACGTTCGCGTAGTTTTAATTTCAACAACTATAGCGAGCATAACCTTAAATAAGCCGTACCCCCCGAAGGGCATCCCAGCGCCTAATTTCGATCTGTAATGAGCATAACAGCGTGAGCCGAAATTCCTCTCAAATGTCACGATCGATTAATCTTGCTATTGCAACCGCGCTGTATTTAAGCCTGAACTACGGATTGGGCGGCAAAATCGGCCTTGCCGGGAGCGGTATTGCCATATTAGCCACTGTCGCCTGGCTTTGGGTGAGCGAAGCACTCCATATAAGCGTCACCGCGCTATTGGTGCCCTTGTTGGCATCGGCGAGCGGTGTAATGGCATTTGACGAGGCACTTAGCCAATTTGCCGACCCGGTAATATTTCTTTTTCTCGGCAGCTTCGCTCTCGCCGGCGGCTTACAGAAACAGGGACTTGATCGCTGGATTGCAGCATCGGTGATTGCAAAAGCGGGTAGCCGTGTCGATATGGCATCACGCTATCTATTCTGGCTAACCGCACTTTTATCAATGTGGATCAGCAACACCGCAACCGCCGCGATGATGCTGCCGCTGGCGCTCGGCATACTCTCGCCTTTAAATCCTAAGGAATTCCGCTCGACCTATCTTTACATCCTGCTCGGCGTAGCGTTCTCAGCCAACATCGGCGGCTTAGGAACCCTTGTCGGAAGCCCGCCAAATGCTATTGCGGCATCCACTGTCGGTATCGATTTCGGCCAATGGATGCTGTTTGGCCTGCCCACCGTGTTAATCATGATGCCGCTAATGGAATTCGCCTTACGCATTGCAATTCATCCGAATTTACAGGCCGAAATAGAAACTCCGGAGCACGAAATACTTTGGTCTCGATCTCATACTTTAATGCTGACGGTATTTTTTCTGACGGTAGGACTCTGGGCATTCGGGGCACCGCTGAATCAATGGCTAGGTATCGGTCGCGGCTATGATGCTGTAGTAGCCTTATTCTCGCTTGTTTTAATGCACGGATTGTGTTTAGTTCATTGGAAAGATATTGAGGAAAATGTCGACTGGGGCGTATTGCTGCTATTCGGCGGAGGCCTTACACTCAGTCTCGTTTTGTCGGTCAGCGGCGCGGGCGCATGGCTCGCCGAACAACTCGGAGGCCCTTTTGCCACGATTCCCGTATTGGGCAGTCTGATGCTGATGATCATGTTCGCCATGCTGCTTACTGAAGTCGCCAGCAATACGGCAAGCGCGGCACTGCTAATACCGTTGTTTATCGGTATAGCACCTCAGATCGATAATCAATCGATCGCTATCGTGGTTGCCATGACGTCTTCTTGCGCCTTCTTGCTTCCGGTAGCGACGCCACCTAACGCAATTGTCTTCGGGAGCGGCTTGGTGCTGCAAAGACAAATGATCCGTTGCGGTTTATGGGTCAGCCTATTCATCCTACCGGTGTTATTCGGAGTCGCATCCGTGATTCGGTAATGACTGACGCCGGTTATCGTTAAATAATTTACTTGCGAGTCAAATATCGCCGCCGAATTTTGATTACTGTGAAAGTTCGTAGATTTGGACTCTTTATCTAATTTTTCGATATAAGAAGCTTGCTTGGCAGAAAATATGCCGGTTCCGGAGAGGGTGCGGTTGCTCGACCGACAGGCGTCGGCGGCAGGGCAGATTTTTGCTCCTGCAAAATCTGCATTCACGCCATCCTTGGCGTTCGAGCCGCCGTCGAGCCTAC